>DATHPL010000525.1:0-3506 GCA_035483915.1 Bradyrhizobium sp. | reverse complement strand
ATCCGCGCCGCAGGAGCGCACCATCGCCAGCGTATGGTGGATCAGGCTCTTCACATCGATGCCGGCGGTCGCGGCCGGCACGAGGCCGAACGGCGACAACACCGAATAGCGGCCGCCGATCGTGGGATCGCCGTAGAACGTACGCGCAAACCCCTGTTTTTTGGCGACCTTCTCAAGCGAAGAGCCGGGGTCGGTCACGGCGATGAAACGATGCCCGGCCGCCTCAGTGCCGATGGCCTTTGAAACTTGCGCGAAGAAGTAGTCCTTCATCACGTTCGGCTCGGTGGTGCCGCCGGATTTGCTGGAGACGATGAACACGGTCTTCTTGAGATCGACCGCCTTTTCCATCGCCCGCACCTGTGCGGGATCTGTGGAATCGAGCACGTGTAGTTTGGGGAAGCCGGATTTTTTCGGGAACGTCTCCGCCAGCACTTCAGGCCCGAGGCTCGATCCGCCCATGCCGAGCACGACCGCATCGGAGAAATTCTGCCCCTTCACGCGCCGCGCATAGTCTTCGTAGTCGGCGACGTCGGCCTTGGCCGGACTGTCGAGCCAGCCGAGCCACTTGTTTTCGTCGTCATTGGTCCAGACCGATTTGTCCTTGTGCCAGAGCTTTCGGATCTTGGCGGAGGCGCGCCATTCCTCGGTGCTCTTCTCGACCGCTTTTTCAAGGCCAGGGCTGAGCGCCAGTTTCTGCGCGCCGATGGCGGCGCCAAGTACGGTGGCGCGTTTGTGCGCGACCGCGCCGTAAAGCTTGTCGGCGGCATCCGCGAACAATTTGACGCCGTCCTTGACCAGTTCTTCCGTGATCGCATCGAGCGAGATGCCGGATTTATCGAGCTCGGCGAGGACATGCTTGGCCTCCTCGACATTTTCCTCCAGGCTGTCGCGCGGCTTGCCATGGTCGCGGAAGGCGTCGAGCGTCGCCGGCGGCACGGTATTGACCGTGTTCGGCCCGATCAGTTCCTCGACATAGAGGACGTCGCTATAGTCCTTGTTCTTGGTGCCGGTGGAGGCCCACAACAGCCGCTGCGGCTTCGCGCCCTTGGCGGCGAGCTTTTCCCAGCGCGCGCCGGAAAACAGTTCCTTGTATTCCTGATAAGCAAGCTTGGCGTTGGCGATCGCGACCTTGCCCTTCAGAGCGGCAAGCCGCTCCTTCTCGTGCGGATCGTTAGCGCGTGCGATCTTCTCGTCTAACTGCTTGTCGACAGCGCTGTCGATGCGGCTGACGAAGAAGCTCGCGACGCTGGCGACATGGGAGGGGTCGTCGCCGCCGGCAACGAGCTTTTCCAGGCCCGCGATATAGGCCTTGGCGACCTCGATATAGACCTTTTGCGAGAACAGCAGCGTGATGTTGATACTGATGCCTTCGCCGATCAGATGCTCGATCGCCGGCAGGCCCTCCGGGGTCGCCGGCACCTTCACCATGAGGTTCTTGCGGTGGACGGCCTTCCAGAGATGCTCGGCTTCCGCGATCGTGGCTTTGGTGTCCATCGCGAGATAGGGCGAGACCTCGAGGCTGACAAAACCGTCATTGCCCTTGAACGCGTCATAGACCGGGCGCAGCACGTCGGCGGCATGCTGGATGTCTTCGATGGCGAGGTGTTCGAACAGGTCCGCGACCGGGCGGTCGCCCTTTTTCAAGGCGCTGCCGATCGGGCCGTCATATTCGTCCGAACTGCCGATCGCCTTTTCGAAGATCGACGGGTTGGAGGTCACGCCCTTGACGCCGTCGGTATCGATCAGCTTCTTCAGCTCACCCTTGGCGACGAAGCCGCGTGCCAAAAAATCCAGCCAGACGGCCTGGCCATGGTTTTCGAGTGCTTTGACCGGATTCATGATGCCCTGTTTCGGTTCGAGCGGAATGGGTTCGACAGCTAGTGTGGCGACACTGACGTTCCTTTAGGTGAAACGAATGTCAGAACCGGGACACTAGGCCGGACATTAACGAGAGGTCCTGCCATCAACAATCCTCAGGCTGACAATGCTTAGGCTGTTCCAGTGACCGGATTGTGGGTGTCCCGCTCAATAACGCCGCGATTGGGAGATCGATCCGTTGGAATACCGCCCTAACCCGTCGCGCCTGATCACTTTTTAGATTTGTGACGAGGCCGGCGTGCCATCCGGTTCTCCCAATCTGCATGTCTGGCCTGCCGTGGCCAAAGCCTTCCGAGCTGTCTTTGTCGCTGCTATCGTACCTCCACAAAAATAAGTGCAGGGGAGGATACTTAGATGCAAAATGAGGATATTCGGGCCACCAGCCGCCGTCGTTTCTTGCAATATTGCGCGGCCTCACCCCTGCTGGCGTCGGGCGCATTCGCCGCCAAGGCCCTGGAAGTGCCGTCAAAACTGCCTGATCCCATGACCTGGGCGCCGCCCGGCAGCATCGATGTGATCAAGAGCCCGAAAGAGGCGATCAACGTGTTCGATTTCGAACCGGTCGCCCGCCAGAACGTGCCGCCGGCCCATTTCGGCTATATGGCTTCCGGGATCGACGACGAGGTCACGCTGCGCGCCAACCGCGAGGATTTCAAAAGATTCCAGTTGATGCCGCATCGCCTCAACGACGTCTCCAAGGTCGATACCTCCATCGAGCTGTTTGGAGTGAAATATGATTCGCCGATCTTTGTGTGCCCCACCGGCGCCAATCAGTTTTTTCATCCCGATGGCGAACTGGCGGTGGCGAGGGCCGCTAAGGCCGGCAATCACCTCCAGATGCTGTCGACCTCGTCGAACTTCTCGGTCGACGACGTCACCAAGGCGCGCGGGGCGCCGGTCTGGTTCCAGCTCTATGCTTCGCCGAGCTTCGAAGTGGCGAAGGCGTTGATCAAGCGGGCCGACGGCGCCGGCTCTCCGGTTCTGATGGTGACCGTGGACCGGATTGCCGGCCGCAATCAGGAGACGCTATTCCGGCTGATGAAGTCCGACACCCGCGAATGCTCGGGATGTCATGACCGATCGAGTTTTGCGGCGCGGGCGTTGCGGCGGCACAATTACGACGGCATTGATTTGAGCGGCATCAAGGGCGCCGGTGAATCTTCCAATCTCGATTGGGACACCGTCAAGCGCATGCGCGACGTGACCAAGATGAAAATCATGCTCAAGGGCATCATCACGGCCGACGATGCACAATTGGCCGTGCAGAACGGCATCGACGGCATTCTGGTTTCCAACCACGGTGGTCGCGGCGAGGACAACGGCCGTTCGACCATCGACGCTTTGCCGGAGATCCTCGCGGCGGTGAACGGACGTATGCCCGTGATCGTCGACTCTGGTTTCCGCCGCGGCACCGACGCGGTGAAGGCGTTGGCGATGGGCGCGCAGGCGGTCGGCGTCGGCCGTCCTTATTTGTGGGGATTGGGTGCCTTCGGCCAGGAAGGCGTGGAGCGGGTGCTTGAACTCGCGCGTGTCGAAACCAGGGCCGCCATGCAGCAGTGCGGCGCGAAGTCAGTGAAAGACCTCAATGCGAGCTATGTGCGCCGGGTGACTTGAGCGCGTCGACTTTC
>DATHPL010000524.1:0-11633 GCA_035483915.1 Bradyrhizobium sp. | reverse complement strand
CCCGCGGTTTCGACCGCCAGCGCCAGAGATCGCTGACAACAGGTTTAGGAGTTACGCGACCCGGTCACATCCCCACCCCTCCCCGTCCCAGACCGGACCGCGCGCGGCCAGCCTTCCCCCAAGGGCTGGCCGCAACTTTTTTATCTGCTTTGTGAACTAGCTCACACCGGCGCCGGCGCCCTTGAGGCAAAGTGCTCCCTGCCGGATGGCGTGAGCCAATTTAATATCCGGGGCTGGCAAGGCCGTGGGCGAACATACTCCGCCGACGGCCTTGTTTTTTTGCGGTGCCAGATAACCTCTCGCATCCTGGTGACTTGCGTCCCCGATGGAATATCGGCTGGATGATGGTGTCTAATTTGCCACCATCGATGAGGAATCCCACATGAACGTCCACACCCAGCAGACTCCCGATGTCATCGGACTAACCAAGGTTGCCCCGTTCTCCCGCCGTGGCTTTATGACTGCATCCGCCGCCGTCGCGGCGGGCTATACGCTCGCCGCCGGCCCCGTGCGGGCCGAGGTGATCACGACCTCTACCGACGGTCTCGATGCCGGCGACATCAAGATCAAGGTCGCCGACGGCGAGATGCCCGGCTATTTCGCGCGCCCAAAAGGCATCGCTAATCCGCCGGTCATTCTGGTCGCGATGGAGATCTTCGGCCTGCACGAATACATCAAAGACGTCACGCGGCGTCTGGCCAAGCTCGGCGCGCTCGCCGTCGCCCCCGATTATTATTACCGCAAGGGCGTCGATCTCACCAAGATCACCGACATTCCGCAGCTGCTGCCGATCGTCAATTCCAAGCCGGACGCCGAACTCCTGTCCGATCTCGACAGCACGGTGGCCTGGGCCAAGGCGCAGGGCGGCAATACCGACCGGCTCGGCATTATCGGCTTTTGCCGCGGCGGCCGCACGGTATGGGAATATGCCGCCCACAGCACAGCATTGAAGGCTGGCGTTTCCTTCTACGGGCCTCCGGTCGATCCGGCGAACCCGCTCTGGCCGAAGAGCCCGACCCAGCTTGTGCCTGAGATGAAGGCGCCGGTGCTCGGACTTTATGGCGAGAAAGACACCGGCATTCCCGTCGCCGACGTCGAAGCGCTGAAGACAGCGCTTGCGAAAGCGAATAAGCCCGCCGAGTTCAAAATTTACCCGGACGCCCCGCATGGCTTCCACGCCGACTATCGCGCCAGCTACCGCAAGGAAGCCGCGGAAGACGGCTGGAATTCGATGCAGGCCTGGTTCAAGAAGTACAAAGTACTCGGCTGAACCATCAAAACGTCAAAAGGCGCGCGGTTTCTGGCCGCGCGCCTTTTGCATGCAAAGTTTCTTACGATCGATCGGCGGGAGCCTTATCCGCAGACCTGAACCGGCCGTACCCGCCATCCATACGACGTATGAACGCGACGCTGCACCACATAGCAGCCGCCGTTGCCATAGTATGAATCGTCTCCATAGTAGGAATCGTCGTAGGCGTAGTCTGGATAATCCCAGTAACCGTCATAGTAGCCCCCGAAGCCACCGGCGAAGAAACGCCGACCATGGTCAAAACGGCCATGGTGGAAACCGCCGTGATTGAAGCCGCCGTTTGCGAACCGGCCACCTTGAACCGCGGCTACGCCCGCAGCCGCACCAACCGGTGCCGCGCGTGCGAAACTACTGCCGAAGCCGCCGCCGCTAAACCCTCGCGCGGCGAAACCACCGCCGCCAAAGCCGCCGGCACGCGCGCCGCCGAAACCGCCGCCACCGAAACCACCGCCGTGGCCGCCGCCGAAGCCGCCACCTCCGCCACCGTGGCCACCACCACCTCCGCCTCCACCACCGCGGGCCAAGGCCAAGTCGGGCGCCAGCATGGCAACCGACGCTACCGTGCAGAGCGCGATCATTGTTTTACGCAACATGTTATCCCTCCTAGATGATAACCCAGCCCCGCAAACGAAGACTCGTTTGCGACAATCCCGTTCCTTGATGTGGTGATGACCGCGACGAAATGCCCGAGCGGAATCCTCACATCTACGCGACCGGCGCGCGAACGCCGTGCACAATGAAAACGTCGCAGGTTGCAGGCCGGAAAATAAATTTCGTTTTAGCGAAACGAAACGATTTCAGAATCGGATCACTAGAGCATGCGCAAATTGATCGCCTTCGACGACGATACGTTCGACAAGCTCAAACAGCTGGCGCAAGACCGGATGGGGACTTTCCAGGAATTGGCGGACGAGGCGTTTGCCGATCTGCTCAAAAAGCACGGCATTCCCATCGACCTGAAAGACGCTTTGCGCAAGAGCGCGCGTCTTGCGCAAGAACCGAACAAAAATGGCAAGAGGCCGAAGGCGCCGCGCAAATCAAAAACATGATAGTGGTCATATCGTCGGCAGGTTTCTGAACAGACGTTCAGCCGATTTTCTTCAAGCCAGCTTTGAAGCGCGGCCCGTTACGCTGATATGACCTCGCCGCGCGTCCCATTGCGGTTGCTTGCTCCGGCGTCAGCGTGCGGATCACGCGTGCCGGCGAGCCGATGATGAGGGAGTTTTCGGGAAACTGCTTACCCTCGGTAATTACGGAGCCAGCGCCAACCACGCTACCACGGCCGATTCTCGCGCCATTCATGACGATCGAACCCATGCCGACCAGCGCGCTGTCCTCCAGGATGCAGCCGTGCAGGATAACATTGTGCCCGACCGTACAATCCTTGCCGATGACGAGTGGAAAGCCGGGATCGGTGTGGCAAGTCGAGTTGTCCTGCACGTTGGACCCCTCGCCGATCTCGATCCATTCGTTGTCGCCGCGCAACACCGCGCCGAACCAGACGCTCGCGCCCTCCAGCAAGCGCACCTTGCCGATCACGGTGGCGGTGTCCGCAATGAAATAGTTGCCGCTTTTCGGAAGATCGGGCGCCTGCCCGTCGAGTTCGTAGATCGCCATAAGAAAAAAGTCTCCTTCTTCAAGGAGACTCTGGCACAGCCATCAAAGCGTTTTCAAGCGAAGCGGGTACTGGTTCGCGTCCAGAAAACGCGTCAGAACGAGATTCTCAGGCCAGCAGTCCCGCGGCGCGGAGCGTCATGAGAAAAAAGGTGCCGGACATCAGGCTCCAGAAGCCTGCCAGCACGGTCGCCATCATCACGAATTCGAAGCGGCGGCTCTCGATCTGCACACCGCGCAGCGTGTTGCGCATGATGATAAAGGGGGCGGCGAACACCAGAAACGGCACCGCCGCAAACGTGCTTGGTGCAACGCCCTCCTGGAGCAGACCGAAGCCGGCGGGCCGCTGCACGATCGCCTGAAATCCTGATGTCAGCGCGCCTGCGAGCGCGAAACCAATGCAAAGGGAAAACAGGGAATTCAACGCGTCCGGCGACATTTTGGGGTTCATCCACGCAACAACTGAAAGCACCTCTCCCTTCGCAAAATTGGCGGGCCGCCGCTACAACATCCTTAATTAAGGGTTAACCGCGGCGCCGGGAACCGCGGCGCAGACATGGCTCGTGCCGTTTGGGCCGCCGTAAAACCATACGGAAGCACGATGCCGCGTGGCATATTTCGCGTTGATTCGTCCGCCACCTCCCGACCCACGCTTCTGTTCATGACATTCATCACTTCCGCCCAGACCCTCGCGCGCACGGCCGGCAAGGACTGGCGCAGCCATCTGCTTCCGATCCTCTCAGGCGGGGCTCTTGCCGTGGCTGCGCTGTCGTTCGTGGCCTATCTGCTGTGGCCGACCTGGGAAGTAGACCCCGCGAGCGGCCCCGCGCGGCTGCCGGTCAGCGTCGGCTCAACGCTGTTCAACGTGCCCTCCGGATCGATCCGGATGAAGATCCAGCATCACACCGGACCGCAGGAACGCATCGATCTGAACTTCGCCTACCCCTCGCTCGAGCCTCCCGAAGCTCCAAAGCACGTCAGTGCCGCCAATGTGGATGACGCCATGCAGCCGATCGACCGGATTTTCGTGTCGATCGCGGCGCATCATGACGCGCTGGCGCCGGACGTCCGCGCCCGCACCATTTTTCCACGCTATCTCGCCGAGGCGGCCACCACCGGTGAAGACGGTTTGACGATGCGCGCCTTCCGCGAAGGCTCGCCTTACGGTGGGGAAGACTTGTTCTCCGCTGTTCCACCCAACTTTATCGCGCGCTGCAGCCGCGAGACGGCTACTCCCGGCATGTGCCTGAGCGAGCGTCGCGTCGAGGGGGCCGACCTGACGTTTCGCTTTCCACGCACCTGGCTGGCGCACTGGCGCGAGGTGGCAGATGCGATGGATCACCTGACGCAGCAGCTGCACGGTCAGAAATAACAGGCCGTTTTCGAGCGAAGCATGCCCTCGGACTTGCCGCCTTCGCTAAAGCTTCGGCGGCCCAGTGAACTGGTGGTCCGGCGAAGCCTTGGCGGAGACGGGATCCGAGGGTGGGAACCGGTTCGCGTGAAGAAAATGCGTCGAAATAAAACCGGAGCCCGGTTCTGATCCAATCAGAACCGAACAGACTCCAGAGACGTTCGAGATTGGCCTTGTCAGCCCTGCTCGACGAGATCGTCTTCCAGGATCGCCATCTGGAACTGAAACGAGCGATCCTCGTCCTCGTCATCGACAAAGAGAACGCCGATGAACTCCTCGCCGATATAGACCTCGGCCGAGTCATCCTTCTTGGGCCGCGGCACCACACGGATCTTGGGGTTGCCGAACAGGCGCTTGAGGTAGGTGTCGAGTTTCCTGACTTCCTGAACGTCCACGGCAGTCTCCGAATTCAAAGGTCTTTGGAAATTTTAGGCTGATAGTGCAAGAACCGCCAGCACTATGACTGTGTTCCCGGGCGCTTATAACCGCGCATCAGGCCAACTGCAAAACTGTTCGAAGCGCCTGCCCCACGAAATCCACCGGTCACATACCGCACCAGCAACAAGGCTCAAATTCCGATCGCGTTGAGCATCTGATCCATGGTGCGCGAGGGCTCGGCACAACCGGCTTCGCCGACGATCTTGGCAGGAACGCCCGCCACCGTCACATTGTGTGGAACCGGCTTCACGACCACCGAACCAGCTGCGATCCTGGCGCAATGGCCGATCTCGATATTGCCGAGGATTTTGGCCCCCGCGCCGATCAGGACGCCGTGGCGGATCTTGGGATGACGATCCTCGTTCTCCTTGCCGGTGCCCCCTAGCGTGACACCGTGCAGGATCGAAACATCGTCCTCGATGACGGCGGTCTCGCCGCAGACAAAACCGGTGGCGTGGTCGAGGAAGATACCGCGGCCGATGATCGCCGCAGGATTGATGTCGGTCTGGAACACCGCCGAGGAACGGCTCTGGAGGTAATAGGCAAAATCCTTGCGGCCCCGCTTGAACAGCCGATGCGCCAGGCGATGGGTCTGCAAGGCATGGAAACCCTTGAAATAGAGCAAGGGGTCGATGAAGCGCGAAGTCGCGGGGTCGCGGTCGTATACCGCGACCAGGTCGGCGCGGAAGGCATTGCCGAGATCGGGATCGTCGCGCAGCGCCTCGTCATAGGCTTGACGGATCAGGTCGCCCGACAAAGCGGAATGGTCGAGGCGCTCCGCAATCCGGTGCACCACCGCCTGCTCCAGCCGATCGTGGTGCAGCACGGTCGAATAGATGAATGAGGCGAGTTCCGGTTCCCGGCGAACGATGTCCTCAGCCTCGGTCCGTACCCGATCCCAGATCGGATCGAGCGACGCCAGCTTCGTGCCGCCCTGCGGATTGGTCTGATGCTTCATCATAGGCGCCGCCCGCAAATTGTTCTGTGACCACGATAATCAGGTAATTGACCCGGCCATTCTAGCATGGCTTCCCTCGCGCTGTCCTGTTGCCCTCACACCAAGGTGAACGCCGGTAACCGGTAGCGGGGCGAACGCTGGACTGGCTCGGTTTGGAGCTACTTGGTTGGCCGTTGCCATAAATCAAGCCGACTATTGGCTGATTTCCGGCGCAGTGTGTTTTTAGGCAACGTTAGCCGCGATGACGGAGATCACCACACCCTCCCTGCCTGCTCGCGCCGCGAACCCGCCATGGGTTTGGGTGATCGCCGCCGCGATCCCCCTGATGCTGCTCACTCCGGCATTCTGGAACGGCTACCCGCTGCTTCAGTCGGATACCGGCGGCTATCTGGCGCGCTGGTACGAAGGCTATCTGGTCCCCAGCCGGTCAACCGTGTTCGGCCTTTACCTGCATTACGGCGAACCAACCTATTTTTGGCTCAACCTGGCGATCCAGGCGCTGGCGACGATGTGGATCCTGCAGCTCACGCTGCGCGTCTTTGGCCTTGCAAAACCGTGGCGTCTGTTCGGCCTGAGCCTGGTGCTGATCCTGACCACGGCCTTGCCGTGGCTCGCCAGCATGCTGCTTACCGATATCTTTGCCGGTCTCTCGGTCTTGTCGCTGTTTATCCTCGTGCTTCACGGCGACAAGGTTTCCAGCAAAGAAAGGGCGGCGCTGTTCGTCTTTACCGCCTTTGCGGCGGCGACCCACAGCGCGACCATGGCCGTGCTTCTGGGACTGTGCTGCGTCGGATGGTTCGCGCGCCCCTTTCTGCGCGAGCGGATTGCAACCAGATCTCTCGCGCAAGGCACGCTGACGATCGCGGCCGGCGCCGTCATGCTGGTATCCGCCAACTACGCTTTGTCAGGACAAGTGGCGTGGACGCCCGGCGGCTATGCCATTGCCTTCGCCCGCATGCTTCAGGACGGCATCGTGACCCGTTACCTGAACGATCACTGCGCTACACAGCATTTCAAGCTCTGCCCCTATCGCAATGAATTGCCGGAAACCGCGGACGATTTCCTCTGGAGCCGCGAGACCGTGTTCAACAAGCTTGGCCGCTTTCGCGGCATGAACGACGAAATGGGATATATCGCCGTCCATGCGCTGACCGAATATCCGCTTTGGCAGGCCGAAGAGGCACTTTTGGCGACGGGCGAACAGATGCTCGAGGTTGCGACGGGCGAAAACACCGACCATCCGACATTGATGCACACCTACGGCATTTTCCGGGAGCATCTGCAAAAGCAGTTGAAAGTCGTGGACGCCGCGCGCCAGCAGAAGAGCTTCCTCACCTTCGGTCCGGTCAACCTGATCCACGTTCCCGTGGCGCTGATCTCCACAGCGCTGGTGTTTGCCATGCTGATCACAGGAGCCGTCCGGCGGCGGACCGACGACGTGACGTTGTTGATGGCGACCGTATGCCTGGCGCTCCTTGGTAATGCCGCCATCTGCGGCATCATATCGGGTGCGCACGATCGCTACGGATCGCGGCTGGTCTGGATTGCAACCTTTGCAGTCATGATTGCGGTGCTAACGCGCGGGAAAGACCGGAAACTGTCACGGGCGCCGTGACAGAAAATCCAGCACCCCCGCCTTGTAGACTTTATCGCCGACCGCGCGCATGTGATCACGATTGGGAATGTCGAGAACTTCCGCGCCCGGAATGATGTCGCTAAGAGCATGCGCCGAGCCCGCGATCTCGTCAGACGTGCCGACCGCGATCAGCACGGGGACGGCGATTTTGGCTGCCTCCTCTCGCGTCATCAGGCCGCGCGATCCACGCAGACACGCCGCAAGCGCCTTGCGGTCTGACCGGGTCTGGTCGGCAAAGGCACGGAATGTCCGTCCGACCGGGTCGGTGACTTCGTCGAGCGAATCGGCCTCCAACGCCTTGGCGACATTCTCGCCGGGACCACCGCCTTCGATCAGGCCGATCCCGATGCCGCCCAGAATGGCCGAACGCAGCCGGTGCGGTTCGCTCCGCGCCAGGTTCGCCGTCATCCGCGATCCCAGCGAATAGCCCATGACGTCGGCGCGTTCGAGTTTGAGATGGTCCATCAGGGCCGCGATGTCGCTCGCCATGATGGCGATCTCGTAGTCGGCGGAATCGTACAGCTTGCTGGAATCGCCGTGGCCGCGATTGTCGAACGCAATCACCCGCCGGCCGCTTTTCTTCAGGTCCGACACCCAGGTCGGATAGACCCAGTTCACATTCTTGCTGGAGGCAAAGCCGTGCACCAGCACGATCGGATCGCCCTCGCCTTCGTCGAGATAGGAAATTTCAACAGCGCCGTGATGAAAACTCGGCATCGCTTGTTCCGTGTTGTCAGAGATTTCGGAAATTAGCCGTTTGCGGCGGTGCTGGCCACCGCGGGAACGGCAATGGAGGCGAGTTGTCGCCGCAGCCTGCGGCGTTTGCCGTGATCGATGACCGACTGCGTCACCCGCTCGGTCGTGGCCTTGATCGAGGCCAGCAGCGAAAAGAGCGCGAACAACGCGCCGAACACCCACCAGGACAGATTGAACGCGCCGGCCGCCAGAAGAAGCGCACCTCGGCCGAGCAATTTGAGGATCGCGCGTGTCTTGCCGCCACTCGCTTCCGCGAGCCGCGCCGCTCGCGCAACGTCCTCGGGGCCTTCGGCGATCTTCAGCGTGTCGAGCGCGCCGCGCGCACCGGCCTTTTCGCTGACGCGCCCGACGTCCTTGGCGAGCCGGACCAGCCCCCCGGCCTTCTCGGCGCGGAAGGCCGCGGTAATCGCGCTGACGGTTTGCGTGGGACGCGTCACGGCGGCCGATGAAACCGCATCCCCCAGCATCGAGGTGTCGACCACTTCGCGTGCGGATCGGCCGGCCCATTCGGTGAGGCCCTCACCGAGCCGCCCGACCTTGCGGGCATCCTTGACCAGCGTGAGTCCGGCACGCAACGGCGCCACGCCGCCGACGGAAACATAGGTCGCAGCCGTCACCGCAAGGCCCGCGGTCGCAAGGCCCAGCACCAGGCGGTCGGTGTCCTCGCCCATCACCAAATGCTTGCTCTCGCGCACCACGTCGCGGATATCGCCGAACACAAAGAGATCGCCGGCGACAGTGCCTGAGAGGCTGCCGGCGTCGTCGGCATTTCCCGTCACGAGGCCCGTGGCAAAGCGGCGGACAAAGTGCGAGGTGGTACTATCTTCGGCAATAGCCTCGTTCACCCGCTGCACGAGATCCTCGGGGAGCGAAATGTCCTTGGCCTTGGCGAGATCGACGAAGCTTGAGGCGAGGCCCGTATCATGCGCAGCCAGTGCTGCTTCGATCTGGCCAGCTACTATGTTTTGGTTATTCCGCAGAGCAGAATTGACCTGAAGATCGGACAGTTCCGCCGGGTCGTCCTGCGCCGCCAGGATCGCACCGGCCTCGCGCGCATGCGGCCATACCGCGGCAAGCGCGGCACCGCTCACCATCATCGCCGCCAGTGCCAGACCGATCCGTCGCCGTTTCATCAAACTACCCGCTCACCTCATCGAGGAAATAGTATGCCGCTTTTACGACACAACCGCCCCGACGAAAGAAGGGCTTCTCGGGACAACAAGATTGTGTCGAATTTGTAAGAATAAAACCAGCGGCCAGGCACCGAATCCACTCCACCAGTCCCGCGGAAAGTGGGCTAGGAATCGGCGGGTTCCGTCTCTATGGTGACGCCACTTTGAAGTGGCAGGGCTTCATGCCGGTGTCGTCTGCTGCTGTTGCTGTTCGAGGTGAATCCGATGTCTGACCATGTCGTCCCGCATTTTCATAACGATGCCGGCGTTGCCGTTATTGAGATCGGCTCGCAGGAGTTCATGTGCGTGGGCGCCAATCCGCCTTTCGATCACCCGCACGTCTTTCTCGATCTCGGCAACGACAACGAGATCATCTGCCCGTACTGCTCGACGCTCTACCGCTATGCCGCCGATCTGAAGGCCGGCGAAGCCCGGCCGCCGGAATGCGTGCTGACCGACAAGGTCGCCTAACCCGGCTGGCGTCCCAGTTTGCTGGTGCCCGTGACTTTCCGAAGTTCGTGAAAGCGGGTGCTGCGATGGAGGCAGGAACTCCGGAAAGCGAGCAGTAATGGCGGCTTCACGCACGATTATCGTCGCGGGCGCCGGTATCGGGGGATTGACCGCTTCGCTGGCGCTGGCGAAGCAAGGTTTTCGTGTCATCCTTCTGGAGAAGGCTGAGCGCCTGGAAGAAGCAGGCGCCGGCCTTCAGCTTTCGCCCAATGCCAGCCGCGTACTGATCGATCTCGGCCTGGGACCGCACCTTGCCGGCGCCGTGACGCCCGAAGCCATCTGTCTGATGAGTGCCACGGGCGGCAGCGAGATCGCCCGCCTCCCGCTCGACCATCAGGTGGCGCAATCCGCTGCGCCCTATTGGGTGATTCATCGCGCCGATCTGCAAACCGCATTGCGGGAAACGGTCCAAAACTGTTCCGACATCGAGCTGCGGCTCGGTTGCCAGTTCGAGGATGTCAGCCCCCACGCCAAAGGATTGACCGTCATCCAGCGCAGCGGCGCGATACGCCGCGAGGAACTTGCGGTCGCGCTAATTGGCGCCGACGGAATCTGGTCGTCGGTCCGGCATCATCTCGTGCCCGATCTGCAACCCCGTTTCTCCGGACTGATCGCCTGGCGCGGCACCCTCGATACCACGCAGTTGCCGCGCGAATATACCTCGCGCCGTGTTCAGCTCTGGATGGGGCCGCAGGCCCATCTCGTGACCTATCCGATTTCCGGGGGGCGCCGGATCAATCTGGTTGCGGTCGTGCCGGGACAATGGAACAGGCCCGGCTGGAGCGAGCCCGGGGACGGCAACGAGATCAAGACTGTGTTCGTCGCGGCAGGATGGCATGCCATCCCGCGGATGCTGATCGGCGCCGTCGACGGCTGGCGGAAATGGGCGCTGTTCACGGTGCCCGGAGGCGGTCAATGGACCGACGGCGCTGTCGCTTTGTTGGGAGATGCGGCACATGCGATGCTGCCCTTTGCCGCGCAAGGCGCGGCCATGGCAATAGAGGATGCGGCCGTGCTCGCCAAATGCGTCGGTGAACGGCAAAACGATGGCCCGGCGGCGCTGGCCGTGGCGTTGCAACGCTATGCGCGGCTGCGGCGGCCGCGCGTGATGCGGCTACAGCGTAGTGCGCGGCAGGCGGGGCGAATCTATCATCTGGCAGGTCCGCTGGCGCTGGCGCGCGACCTCGTCATCAAGGGGATGGGACCAAGGCGCCTGTTGTCGCGGCAGGACTGGATCTACAACTGGCAGGCCTGAGGCCGGCGCTTGCGCCGGGCTTCAGTAAACGGCGTTACCCGACTTCGGTGGACGACCGGATTTCGTGGCGGCCGCAGGCGCTGAAGGCGGTGTCTCCGCCGTTTTAGCTGGCGGACTGTCGTGGCATTTGTTCAGCGCCCAGGCTTCATCCGCGTTCTTCTTCTGGCCGCGTATTGCGATGTAATCGTTGCGATAGGCGATCTCCGCGACCGCGGGACCTGCAAAACCGTCCTGCGCCTTGCTCATCAGACCCTGCAACTCCGCCATTCGGATCGCCAGGTTCTTGCGCTCGGCCTCCAGTTGCTTGCAGTCATAGAGATTGTACTTGGCGGGATCGGCAAACGCCGACGTCATGCCATCGCTCATGTCGGCGCAGCCGGACAGCAGCGTGCCGCAGGCGAGCAGAACCATGCCGGCAAAAGCCTGGGGCGGCACACGGAAGCGAGCGGGGGAAGCGAGCATGTAACCCTGTTAATCCCTCAACATTGAGGTTGCGTAAAGCAGGGACTGGTAGGCGGCACTGGTGTCGGGAATGAGGCTTTGCCTTGGCGGGCCTGGTCGCTTAAAGGTTTAG
>DATHPL010000523.1:0-1812 GCA_035483915.1 Bradyrhizobium sp. | reverse complement strand
GAACTCGGCGAGCGGATCATGCATGCGCTGATCCTCCGTCGTGTCGTCGTGATCGAGGCTGGTGCCGGCGGCCCGGTCCTGATTGGCCCGGAATCCAGTCCGGACGTGATTCGTCTGCAAGGTTTTCTGGCCCGCAATGCGTATCCGCATCAATTGCTCGACCCGGAAAAGGATGAGGACGCAGCCAGGCTCGTCCAGCAATATGCACCTAACCCCTCTGACCTGCCTCTGGCGGTGTGTCCGAAGGGCACGATCCTGAAAAACCCGAGCGAGGCCGAATTGGCACGCGCGCTTGGAATGGTGCCGATCGACGAACGGGACCAAACCTATGACGTCGCGGTCGTCGGCGCCGGACCCGCCGGCCTCTCGACGGCGGTCTATGCGGCTTCCGAAGGTCTCTCGGTCATCGTCCTCGACGCGCGCGCCTTCGGTGGACAGGCAGGCGCGAGCGCGCGTATCGAGAATTATCTCGGCTTCCCGGCCGGCATTTCCGGCCAGGCGCTGACCGGCCGCGCCTATGTCCAGGCGCAAAAATTCGGCGCCAGGATGGTGATACCCGCCGAAGCGATTCGTCCCGATCTGACCGAAGTGCCGCTTGCGCTCCGCCTCGATGACGGTCGGCGCGTCAAGGCCCAGACAGTGGTGGTTGCGACCGGCGCTCGCTATCGGCGGCTCAACATTCCAAACCTTACGGATTTCGAGGGGCGCGGTATCTGGTACTGGGCTTCGCCGATCGAGGCGCGCCTGTGCAGGGACGAAGAGATCGTTCTGGTCGGTGGCGGCAACTCGGCCGGCCAGGCCGCGGTCTTCCTGCGCAACTTCGCCAAAAAAATCTGGATGCTGGTGCGTGGGCCAAGCCTCGCAGAGAGCATGTCGCAATATCTCATCGATCGCATCTGCGCGATCGACAACATCGAAGTATTGACCCAAACCGAGATCATTGCCCTTTACGGTAGCCGGGAAAAGCAGCTGGAGCGCGTGCGCTGGCGCAACAATGTGACCGGCGAAGAAGCCGAGAAACCGATCCGCCACATCTTTCTCTTCATCGGCGCGGAGCCGGCCACGGCCTGGCTCAGGGACAGCGGAGTTGCCTTGGACACCAAGAACTTCATTCTGACGGGATCGGACGTTGCACCCGATGCCCGGCGGTCGAACAATGGATCCGGCCGCCCGTTGTCGCTGGAAACCAGCGTTCGCAATGTATTCGCTTGCGGCGATGTGCGCTCCGGATCGGTCAAGCGGGTCGGTGCCGCAATTGGCGAAGGGGCCGTCGTAGGCGCTGAACTGCACGCAGCGCTCAATGCGGTGGCGCCGCGCTCCGCACTGAAGTGAAACGATGCGACGCGTAATCAAGCGCACATGGGCGTGATTTCGTTCTTGACGATCGTCAAGGCCGTGATTGGTCCTGAGCGGCAAGGTCCTTAGCTGCAATCAGGACTCCGCGCGCGAATTGCGCGCGACCTCCCTCGCGCGAAAAGAACCATCGAAGGCCGTGTAGGCGGGTCCGAGTGGCTGCACTTGCGCAGCATTCGGGAAGGGAAGCATGCAACGAACAATTCGGTAGCTCAATCGGTCGAAGAGCAATATCCGACGGCTGCAGACCTGAGTCCTTCAACGCGGCCTTGCCCGGATCGATGGTGGGCTCAATCAGGTCGTGGACTAGGGCTTCCAGCTTCGCCCGCGACCGGCAATCCGGCCGGCATCCTTGGTCGCCTGACGTTGGGCGTCGTTGAAATAGGCCGGCACGGTAATCACCGCCTGCGTGACGTTGATGCCGAGATAGGCTTCTGCGGTTTCCTTCATCTTGGTGAG
>DATHPL010000522.1:0-3159 GCA_035483915.1 Bradyrhizobium sp. | reverse complement strand
GGAATCGCATTCGATCCAAATCCGCTTTCAGCGCGAACATAGGGTCGAAACCGCCAAAGTCAATCTTGGACGCGGCAAAAGGCCGAAAAAGCTTAATGTTTTCGCACAAATAACGCGCTTTTTGTCATTTCGCCTTCAAATCACTGACGGACATGGCGACTTACGGGTCGTAGGGGAATGGCTATGTTTCCAAAGGTTAGGCTTGGAGTTTAGGATTTGACATTCGCTTTCGAGCCTGGGGCTGGGTGGGGAGCGAATGTCAAATCAACTCCACCACTAGCGCAGATATCAAACCCGCTTCATCTGACGCAGGCAGGTTGAACCCTTCAAATACGCTGGCCGACTACGATACAAGGGCATTTTCCGCGGGCGCAGGACCAGGATGAGGCAATTGGTACGGTTGAGATTCGCGATGGCGGCGCTAGGGCTCGCGTTCGCCACGCTTCTTGTCGCCCCCGCACAGGCAGCCAAGCGCGTGGCGCTGGTCATCGGCAACAACGATTACAAGAACGTGCCGAAGCTGCAGAAGGCGGTCAACGATGCCCGCACCATGGGCGAGACGCTCAAGCAACTCGGCTTCTCGGTTATGGTGGCGGAAAATCAGACGCGACAGGCCTTCAGCGAAACGCTGCTCGCCTTCGATCACGCGGTTGAACCGGGCGATACCGCGTTTTTCTTTTATGCCGGCCACGGCTTTGAGATAGCCGGCCAGAATTTCCTGCTGCCGATCGATGTACCGGCGGCCACCGAAGGCCAGGAAGAGCTGGTGCGCGACGCTTCCGTGCTCGCCGACCGCATCATCGAGCGCTTGCAGAACAAGAAGGCGCGCACCGCGATCCTGGTGTTCGATGCCTGCCGCAACAATCCGTTCGAGCGGACGGGAACGCGGGCGGTTGCCGGTGGCGGCGGACTGGCGCCGATGACGCAGTTGCCGGAAGGCGTGTTTTCGGTGTTTTCGGCAGGTCCCCGCCAGACCGCGCTCGATCGCCTCTCCAACAACGACAACAATCCGAATTCGGTATTCACCCGCACCTTTGCCAAGGAGTTGCTGCAACCCGGCGAGAATCTCGTGCAGGTGGCCCAGCACACGCGACGCATTGTCAGCGAAATGGCGGAGACCGTGAGCCACAAGCAGATTCCGGTTTATTTCGACCAGATGGTCGACGACGTCTTTTTGAACGGCATGGAAAAAGCGCAGGCCGATGCGGCCAAGGATGTGGGGAAACCCGCCGAGCCACAGCCGCAAGTGGCCGCGTTGTCGCCAGCAGCGGTTCCGCGGCCGCCGAAGGAGGACTCGATCAATGCGCCGATTGCGATGTTCTCCCGTCACAACGGCGGCTGGAGCGTGGTGTTTTCGATTGCCGACCCGACGCTCGGGATTTCCTGGCGAATAGGAAGCGCCGGCGATTTCCGCGAGACCGGATTCCTCGACACGCTCGATCCGCGAACCCGCAAACGGATCCCCAACCCCTCGGTCGAATTGGCGGCAGATGCGCCGGCGGCCACGATCGAGGTGCGGTACGTCGACGTGTCCGGCAATCTGCAGGGACCGTTCCCGATCAGGTTCGATCCGGAAGCCGCCTTGATCCACGATCAGCGGAAAATCCTCGACATGACCGCGACGAGCTGGCTGTCATTTCGCGAGTTCAACGGGCTTCTGGTCTATTACACCCACCTGATGTCCTATCGCTGCGCGATCCGTGAAGTGCGCATCGGGATCGACACGTCGGTGCCGGATCAGGTGCTGAAAATGCCGCCTTGCGACATGAAGGATCCGAGCGCCATTCCGTATGACGCCAAACCCTATCTCAAGCTGTCACCTTCGAACCAATTCGTATCGGTCGAGTTGACCTATCGCGACGGCAGCGTCTCTGAGATCAAGAGCTTCCGGCGCTGAATAGTCGTGCGTAGAGAAAACAGCGCGACCTTTGCACCGCGCGGGAGTAGGTGATGGCCCGAATCATTCAAACCCATTGCTGCATTGTCGGCGGCGGCCCGGCCGGCATGATGCTGGGTTATCTGTTGGGCCGCGCCGGCATCGAGACGCTGGTGCTGGAAAAGCACGCCGATTTTTTTCGGGATTTCCGCGGCGACACCGTTCACCCCTCGACCTTGCAGGTGATGGATGAGTTGGGGTTGATCGACGGCTTCCTGAAGGTCCCGCATCAGCAATTGCAGAAGATGGATGGCCAATTTGGCGACGAATCGATCCGCGTCGCCGACCTCGGCCGTCTGCACGTCAAATACCCCTTCATCGCCATGATGCCGCAATGGGACTTTCTCAACTTCCTGCGCGAAAGCGGCAAACGGTTTGCCTGCCTTAACGTGATGATGAACGCCAGTGCCACCGACCTCATCCGGTCGGGAGACGCGGTGGTCGGCGTCACCGCCGACACGCCGGAGGGACCGGTCGAAATCCGTGCAGGTCTGATGATCGGATGCGACGGGCGGCATTCGATGGTGCGCGAACGCGCGGGCCTTGAGGTGGAGGAATTCGGTGCGCCGATGGACGTGCTGTGGTTTCGCGCCGGCAGGCGGCCCAACGAAACCGAGAACCTGTTTGCGCGCATTCAAACCGGCAAGATGCTCGTCACCTTCGATCGCGGCGATTATTGGCAATGCGCCTATGTCATCGCCAAAGACCAGTTTGATGCCGTGAAGGCGAGGGGGCTGGATGCCTTTCGCAACGATGTCGCCGGCATGGCGCCGATCCTGAGCGCGGGCCTGTCGGATGTGAAATCGTGGGACGATGTCAAACTGCTGACGGTGGCGATCAACCGGTTGAAGCGTTGGACGCTGCCCGGATTGCTTTGTATCGGCGACGCCGCGCATGCGATGTCTCCGATCGGCGGTGTGGGCGTCAACCTCGCGATTCAGGATGCGGTCGCAACCGCGAATCTGCTCGCGGCGAAATTAGTTGCGGTCAAGGACAGTAAGGGCTGCCCTTCCGAAGATGAACTCGACGCCGTGCGGTTGCGGCGTACTTTTCCGGTGCGGATGACCCAGGCCATGCAGGTCGCGGTTCAGAACAATCTCATCAGCCGCGTGGTCAAGCCCGATCAAAAACCGCTTCGGGTCCCGGTGTTCCTGCGTCTCATCAGCGCCGTGCCTTGGCTTCAAGCGCTGGCCGGCCGCCTGGTGGCGATCGGTGTGCGGCCG
>DATHPL010000521.1:0-5684 GCA_035483915.1 Bradyrhizobium sp. | reverse complement strand
CAATTCAAACGTGCCGGGTTTTTCGACGACCAGCGTCTGCAGGTTGATCACGGTGTTGACGACGTAATCGACACGGCCGAGCGCGAGATCCTGATAGGCTTCCGGATAGGAGGTGTATTCGACGACCTTGCCGAGCTTTCCACCCTCTTTCTCCAGCATGGCGCTGAGTTCCGGCAACCGCGCCAGCATGGCACTGCCGGCCTGCACACCGACCGTCTTGCCGTTCAGATCCTTGATCGAGGAGATGCTCTTGTCGCCCTTGCGCTTGAGGTAAAAGTGGGTTGCGTCGGCAATCGGGCTCGTGAATTCGAGCGACGCCAGTCGTTCCTTGGTGATGATGACCGCCGTGATGGCAGCGTCGTATTTGCCGGTGCTAACGCCGGCGAGAATGCCGGTCCAGGGCAGGATCTGCTGCTTGATCTCGAACGGCGCGGATTTACGCATGTCTTCGATCAGTTCGTTGTCGAAGCCCGTCGCCTTGCCGTCCTTGACGAATTCGAAGGGACGGAAATCGTCTTCGGTGGCAACGATCAGGCCGCGGGTCTTGATTTCGTCCATACTTCCGGCCTGCGCACCGCCAAACAGAGCGGGCGTTGCGAGCAAAGCGGCGGCCAGACCCAGCGCAAGACGTCTGGACATTGAATTGCGGATAATCGAAACGGTCGTCATCGAGGGTCTCCCTTTGTGGTGGCCAATCAATCGAACGTAAATCCGTGAGATCGCAGATAAGGCGGAAACGCCGCGCCTTCGGCCTTGGCGGCCTGGCGGGCCTTGTCTTCGGACCAGCCGTAAAAGGCGGCCTCGCCGAACTCGGCATTGGACCGCTGCTGGTCTTTCGGAATGGCGTGGATCGCATCACGACGACGGTCGTAGTCGTCGATCGAGGACGCCAGCGCGCTGTCATCGTAACGGTCGGTGTGCGTCGTCACCGCACGTGGAAGGCGCAGGCTGACAAACCCCTCAGCCGCTGGATAACCCATGCAAAGTCCCGCGACCGGAAAGACGAGGTCAGGCAGAGCCAGAATTTCGGCGACCTTGTCGATCTCGTTGCGGATGACACTGATCGGGCAGACGCCGAGCCCGCTCGATTCGGCGCAGAGGATCATGGTCTGCATCGCGAGTGCCGCATCGATGCTCGCGTTGAAGAAGCCTTCGAGCGTGGAGTTGTCGACCGGCTTGCCGCGCAATTTTCCGATACGATCAAGCCGCCTTGCGTCGCCAAGAAATACGAAGAAGACCGGCGCATTGCCAATCCACGGCATGCTCGGAAACAACGCGCCGATCGCTGCCCGCTTCTCGGGATCGCGCAGACGCAGAATAGACGCCTGCTGAAAGTCCGACTTGGCTGATGCGCTCAACGCGCAAGCGGTCAGGAGATCCAGCAATTCCTCGCTCGGCATCTTCTCGCTGTAGCGGCGCACCGTCTTGCGGGCGAGAACGCGGCGGACCAACTCATTGTCTTCGGCGCCCTCGGCCGAGGGACCGCTATCGCCAAAGCGGCGCGCCAACATGTCCGCAGTCCCGGACATCAGCGCAGCCCCGTACGATGAGGGCGATCCTTGGTGCGGTTGATAACTTTGCCGACGAGAAGTTTCGGCACCATGGGTCGAGACCTGAGGCAGTTCATCACCAACTCCACACCGCTTCAAAATCCTGGAAATTGGCACCGACCTGCGCAGCGCCAAACCAAGGCTACTGAGGTCTCCCGGGATTTTATCCCGCCGTGGTCTGCGCGGATTTCTCCCGCCCAGGCGGCGGCTCTCGGACCAGCCATCGCGAACGCGCGATGCGGAACCCTAGCCGCCAACTCAATGAGGAAATAAGGAGCAAAGGACATGCCAAATGGAGGGCAGCTCGGCGGCGTCAGGCTTCCCCCCGCCCTCAAACCGGACTTCTGGCGCCAAGTCCCTCTGTCTGGCGAGGAATCGCCGCCGCAGCGTCCCTGTCATATCTGCCAAAATGCGAAGTGTACTTCGCAATTACGCGTTAGCCGCGGTCCGCCCCCGAAGCGCGTTGGCCCGAACGATGGCTTTTCAGGCAGATTGCACAGATTATAGTCGCCCGCCCGGCCGTCGCGGCCCATCAGTCCGGTATTGCTGCGGTTTCTTCCTCTGTGGTGCGTGCGGCCACGACCTTCTGCATCATCGTGATGAACCGCTTTTGCTCAGCCTTGCTAAGACCTTCCAGCGTCTCATGATGCGCTGCACGCGCCGAGGCCTCGATCTGCCGTAACAGACGTAGACCGGATTTGGTCAGCCGGCACATCTGCGCCCGACGATCCCGGCTATGTACGGTTCGTTCGATAAATTTGCGGGATTGCAAGCGCTTAAGTGCGCCTGTCGTGGTGGTGCGGTCGAGCATGACTTCCGCCGCCAAGGTGGTCTGATCGGCGGTTCCACATCGGGCCAGTGCGGTCAGAAGGCTGTATTGCAGCGGCGTCAGATCAAACGCGGCGCACTTTTTTTGAAACAACGCGACGTGGATCTGGTGCAGTCGCCGAATCAGAAATCCCGGCCGCTTTTCCAGCGGCCAGGCGCCATTGCGCCGCTGTACTGTTTTCCCGTTTCTGCTCGCCATGGCCTCGCTCTCGCTGCACCCTTTTGATGCAGCCTATGGTACGAATGCTGCTCTATTCAAAACGCCTGTATGCAAAATACGAAGTGTACTTCGCATTCGGCCGGCTCTATAATCGACAATAAAACCGGCTCTGGAAGAGGATATCAGCCATGTCCGTGAACACCAGCTTCGACCTGCTCCTGCGCGGGGGCCGCGTGATCGATCCGGCCGCAGGGATCGACGGCCTGAAAGACGTGGCAATCCGTAACGGCAAGATCGCCGCGGTTCAATCCGATATCCTTCCGACCAGCGCCAGGGAAGTCATCGACGTCACCGACAAGATCGTCTTGCCGGGGCTAATCGATACCCACGCCCATGTCTATCAATATGTCACCGGCCGCTTCGGCGTGAATGCCGACATGGTGGGCGTCCAATCCGGGGTGACCACCCTGGTCGATCAGGGTGGCCCGTCCTGCATGACCCTGCCGGGCTTCCGGCATTTCATTGTCGAACAGGCCAAGTCGCGCACGCTGGCCTTTCTGTCCGCCTATCTGGTCGGTGGGCTGGAAGGACATTATTACCCCAACCTTTATAGTCCCGAATGCGTTGACATCGACGCCACGGTGAAGTCGGCGACCGCCAACCGCGACCTCGTTCGCGGCATCAAGGCCCACGCTGAAATCGGCGGTTTTGCCCGCTGGGGCATTCGCGTCATCGAAATGGCGGCCGAGATCGGACGCCGCGCCGATTTGCCGGTTTATGTTCATTTCGGTCAACTCTGGGGACTGCCGGCCAGCGGCACCAACGGCGAGGACGTCGATACCATCCTCGAGCGCGTGATTCCACTGCTGCGCGCCGGCGACGTTCTCGCCCATCCGTTCACGCGTCATCCGGGCGGCTTCGTCAACCGCGAGGGCGAGGTGCATCCCGTCATCCAGGCCGCCCTCGACAAGGGGCTGAAGGTCGATGTCGGCCATGGCAGTCATTTCTCTTATCGTCTTGCCCGCAAGGCGATCGCCGCCGGCATCATGCCGACCACGCTGGGCGCCGATATTCACGGCTATAACACCCACATTCCGGCGCCCGCGGGAACACCTGACGAAGCGGCCGATGACGAGAATCATCCGTTCGCAGGACAGGCCAAGTTCAGCCTGGTGCAAGCCATGAGTTCGATGATGGCGCTGGGGCTGACGCTCGAGCAGGTCGTTCCGATGGTGACCTCGCATCCGGCGGAAATGCTCGGGCTTTCCAGCGAAATCGGCACGCTACGCTCCGGAGTCGATGCCGACGTCACAGTGCTGGACGAGAAGCGCGGCCGGTACATCCTGCGCGACAATGAAAAGACGGAAGTGGTTGCCGACCGTCTGTTGCAGCCCGCGTTCTGCTTGCGGGCGGGCATCCGTTATGATGCCATCGCCCCGATCCTGCCGCGCGCGGTGGCCGCTTAGCCCTCCGCGGCTAGCTCCAAGGCAAGGGAACGGCAAAGGGGATGGCATCCGTCGAACACGGGCCTGCGCCTGATTCAACCGCGACGGCGGAAACTGGACAGGGCGTTGGCGCCCGGCTCCTCCGCAAGGAGGATGACCGCTTTCTGCGCGGCCGTGGCCAGTTCGTTGCCGATATCAGATTGCCGGGCCTGCAGGATGTTGCCTTCGTTCGCAGCCCGTTGGCGCATGCCCGGATAAAGGCCATTCATATTCCAGAGCGCTATCGTGACGTTGTCTTCACGGCAGATGATCTGACCAATGTGAAGCCGATCCGCGCGGTAACGGCGCTGCCCGGTTTCAAGGTCTCCGAGCAGTCGGTGCTCGCGACCGGCAAGGTCCGCCATGTCGGTGAGATGGTGGCAATGTGCGTGGCGGAGACGCGGGCCGAGGCCGAAGACATCGCCGCCGCAGTCACGCTCGACCTCGAGCCGTTACCCGCCGTTTACGATATGCGAAAAGCGCGCGAACCCGGCAGCGCGCTGGTTCACGAACACTGGGGCGACAATGTTTTCCTCGAAAGTTTCTTCGAGGTCGACATCACGCAGGCGTTCGATGCGCCGATCAAGGTCAGCCATGAAATCTCGACCGCGCGCCAATGCATGTCGCCGCTCGAGGGCCGCGGTGTCGTCGCCACCTTCGATCACAGGCTCGACCAGCTCACGCTCTACACCGGCGCGCAGATGCCGCACATCGTGCGCAACGGACTCTCCGACACGCTCGGCATCGAGCAGGGACGCATTCGCGTCGTGTCGCCCGATATCGGCGGCGGCTTCGGGCATAAAGGAATTCTGCTGCCGGAAGAAGTCTGCCTTTCCTGGCTCGCTCTCTATAAAGGAATGACCGTCCGCTGGATCGAGGATCGGCGCGAGCATTTGAGCGCCAGTTCCAATTGCCGCGAGCATCACTACAAGATCACCGTCTATGCCGATCGCGACGGCAGACTGCGCGGCATCGATTGCGAGGCAACCGTCGATTCCGGCGCCTACTCGTCCTATCCCTTTTCGGCCTGCCTCGAAGCCGCGCAGGTCGTCAGCATTTTGCCGGGCCCCTATCGAATGCCGGCCTATCGCTGCCGCACCTATTCGGCGGCGACGAATAAGTGCCCGATTCTGCCGTATCGCGGCGTGGCGCGAACCGGCGTCTGTTTTGCGCTTGAGCTCATGCTGGACGCGGTTGCCGTGGAAGCGGGGTTAGAGCCTCATGAGGTGCGGATACGTAATCTGGTTGCCCCCGAGGAAATGCCGTTCGAGAACATCACCAAGAAGCATTTCGACAGCGGCGACTATCCGGAAGCCATGCGGCGTATGCTTGAGGCGGTCGACGTCGCCGCGATCCGCGAGCGACAGAAGACCGGAGAGCCGGACGGGCGGCTGATCGGCTTCGGAATGTCCGTCTATTGCGAACAGGCTGCGCACGGCACGTCGGTCTACTCCGGCTGGGGCATTCCCATGGTGCCCGGCCACGAGCAGGCCACCGCGCGCATGACGCCCGACGGCGGGCTGGAGCTGCGGGTCGGCGTGCAGTCGCACGGCCAAAGCATGGAGACGACGCTGGCCCAGGTCGCCAACCAGATTCTCGGCATCGACACCGCGAAAATCCGCGTCATCCACGGCGATACCGCGATGACGCCCTATTCGACCG
>DATHPL010000520.1:0-12325 GCA_035483915.1 Bradyrhizobium sp. | reverse complement strand
GACATCCATGCCTCTTTATGAGCATGTTTTTCTCGCGCGTCAGGATGCGAGCACCCAGCAGGTCGAAGAACTGACCACCCAGATGACCGGCATCGTCGAACAGGCGGGCGGCAAGGTCACCAAGACCGAGAACTGGGGCGTGCGTTCGCTGACCTATCGCATGAACAAGAATCGCAAGGCGCATTTTGTGCTGCTCAACATCGACGCGCCCTCGGCCGCTGTCGCGGAGATCGAGCGTCAGGAGCGGATCAGCGAAGACGTGATCCGTTATCTAAGCGTTCGCGTCGAAGAGCTTGAAGAAGGCCCCTCGGCCATGATGCGCAAGGCCGATCGCGACCGCGAGCGCGACGATCGTGGCGGCGGTTTCCGAAGTGATCGCGAAGGTGGCTTCCGTGGCGATCGTGACGGTGGCGGCTTCCGCGGCGATCGCGGCCCGCGCCGCCCACGTGACGAAGTCGAAGTGGCGGAAGAGGAGTAAGAGCAATGGCTGAAGCTGGTGCACGCCGTCCGTTTTTCCGCCGTCGCAAGACCTGCCCGTTCACGGGCCCGAATGCGCCGAAGATCGACTACAAGGATTCCAAGCTGCTGATGCGCTACGTTTCCGAGCGCGGCAAGATCGTGCCGAGCCGCATCACAGCGGTTTCCGCCAAGAAGCAGCGCGAACTGGCGCGCGCCATCAAGCGCGCACGTTTCCTCGGCCTGCTTCCTTACGTCATTCGCTAACGATGACCTTTGATCCGCGGCACAAATGCCGCGGATCGAACTACTCATTCATAAGGCTTCCGGGTCGTCCGGTTGCCGATGGTTGGGGTCGATACGACCTCTAACCGCTCGAAAGGAGCGGGACAGCTGATGATCGCGACGATATCCATAGCGCTAGCGGCCGGCTTTGCGGCGGCATTGATGTTCGCCTCGATCACGTCGGGCGCGGCGATCTCGCTGTTGCTGATCAATCTCGCACCGTTGCCGCTGATGGTGGTGGGATTGGTATGGGGTCCCCTGAGTGCCGCGGTCGGCGGCATCGCCGCGACGGTTGTCATCGCCGCCCTGTTCGGCCTGCCCTATTGCATCGCGTTTGCCTTGGTGAACGTATTGCCAGCGTGGTGGCTGGCACATCTTGTCCTGCTCGCGCGCCAGCGAGGAGGCGTCGCCGCAGCGGGTCCCAATGAAGAACTGGAATGGTATCCGGTCGGCCGGATCCTGATCTGGATCCTGATTTTTGCAACGATCATTACAGCCGCGACGCTGATGATGATGGGCACCGACGCTGCGGCCATCCAGAGCACCATTCGCAAGGGTTGGGTTGAACTTCTGGAAACGACTGGCCTTGCCCTCAACGATTCCACGCTCGACACGTTGGTGGTGATGGCGCCGATGGGTGCCGAAATGGCCGCCATGGCGATGCTGACCCTCAACCTGTGGCTTGCTGCGAAAATTGCAGCGACGTCGGGACGATTGCATCGCCCATGGCCCGATTTGAAAAGCATCGCGCTGCCGGCCGTGACGATCGCCGCGCTGTTTGCGGCTGTCGTCTGCTGTTTTGCCGGCGGCCTTTTGGCCATTCTGGCGCAGGTCCTGACCGCCGGCCTGTCGATCGTCTATGCGATGACCGGCTTTGCCGTGCTGCACACTCTCACGCTCGCCATGAAGAGCCGCGCGTTATGGCTTGGTTGTGCTTACGCGGTGGTCGCAGGCTTTGCCTGGGCGCTTCTGGCGGTCGCCCTGCTCGGGGTGGCCGACGCCGTCTTCGGGCTTCGGCAACGTTACTTGCGCAGCAGGCCACCGCCCCTTCCGAAACCCTGAAAACCGAAACTCCAATCACGAACCATCTGAAAGGAACACGAATATGGAAGTCATCTTGTTGGAACGCGTCGCCAAACTCGGCCAGATGGGCGAAGTCGTCCGTGTCAGAGACGGGTTTGCCCGCAACTTTCTGCTCAAGCGCGGCAAGGCGCTTCGGGCGACCGCCGACAATCGCGCCAAGTTCGACGGCATGAAGGCCGAACTCGAGACCCGTAACCTTGAAGCCAAGACCGAAGCCGCCAAGGTCGCCGAAAAGATCGACGGCCGTAACGTCGTCATCCTTCGCCAGGCCTCCGAGACCGGCCAGTTGTTCGGATCGGTGAGCGTGCGCGACATCATTGCCTCGTTCCAGAACGACGGCGTCAGTATCAGCCGCAGCCAGATCATGCTGGACGCGCCGATCAAGACCATCGGCAAGCATGCGATCGCGATTGCCGTGCATCCGGAAGTCGAAGTCGGCGTCACCGTCACCGTCGCGCGCAGTGCCGACGAAGCCGAACGCATCAACCGCGGCGAGGACATTTCGACGCGTCAGGAAGATCGGGATGCGGCTGCCGAAGCCATCGCTGCCGCCGGCGAATTCTTCGACCCCGAAGCCCTGCCCGGCGATCTCGCACCGCAGCCGAGCCCTGCGTCCGAAGAGTAAGCCGTTCCACGTCATCGGCGAAAAAAGCCCGGCCAATCGGCCGGGCTTTTATTTTGTTGATGGCGAAGTCGCCGACGCCAGCGCTTGAGCAGTTACCGCTACTGGGAAATCGGCGGTGCCGGTGGCCCTGATGACGGGGGTGCAGGTGGCGGAGCGGAAGCCGTCACAGCCGGCGGTTCTTGAACCGCGGGCGCCGGCGCTTGAGGCGCTGACGCAGCCGGCTCAGGCGACCCTCCCGAGACGACCGCAGGTGCAGGTGTGGACGCAGGCGCTGAGGAGGCCGCGGCCGGCTTCGGCGCCTCCATTTTGGCAGGCTCGGATTTGGCCTCGTTACTGGACTTGCCCTCAGCATCGGACTTGGCGGCATCCGGCTTGGCGCGCTCGGCGTTGCCCATATCTTCCTTTTTACCAATGTCTTCCGCAGCCGGCTCACCCTTCACCGTTGCTTCGCCCTTGGCTTTGTCATCCGCGCCAGGTTCAGCCTTCGGCGGCTCGTTGGCCATCGAGGGCTCCTCGGGGCCCGGCCGGCCAGGCTTGCCGGGGCGCTTAAGCCTGCGGCCATCAGGACCGCGCTCGATGGCAGCCTGCGCCGGCGTGGCTGAAGGCTTTGCTTCCTCAGATGGCTCCCCCGGATGGGCC
Organism: Bradyrhizobium sp.; assembly: GCA_035483915.1. Taxonomy (GTDB): domain Bacteria; phylum Pseudomonadota; class Alphaproteobacteria; order Rhizobiales; family Xanthobacteraceae; genus Bradyrhizobium. The sequence goes on along the minus strand of DATHPL010000520.1, from coordinate 9,237 downwards.
AACCGTTTGCGGCTCTGCCGTCCACCTTCGGCGGGAGGTTGTCCATCGTCCGGCCGCGCGGCTTCCTGGGGCGGCGCATTTCTGTTCCGGCGGCCCGGCCGGTCGGCCTGATCGGCGCCGCCCTGTTTGTCCGCGCCCTGCTTGCCTGCGCCCTGCTTGGCCTGCCGGGCGTCGCTCGCGCCGTTGGAGACCAGAAAGGAAGCGAGCTGCGAAGCCATGTCGCTGCTCGTCGTATAATGCTCCCGCAAGAAACCCGGCAGCGTTCCGGGCGAAACCGTTTTCAAGAGACCGCGTGGACTCTTGTGGCAGGCGGTGCACGTGCCCGCAAAAAGCTGGGAAGCACTTTTGCCCGCTTCGAGATTCTGCGCCTGCGCCCATGCGTCCGGGCCCGCGAGGCAACTGGCCAAAAGCGTGACCGCCGCAAAAATGCGCGCTCGGCTCAACATTCCCTATTCTCCAGATGCGGAAAACGCTTCCAGTGCTCTTCCGAAGGGCACCGGCGGCGTCACCTTTTAGACGATTATGCCGCGAATGGAAGCGGACTGATGGCGAAACCAGGTGGACACGTGTTCCCGGAATATCTGCTTTGTATACAAAGCACTAGCGATCGGCCTGCCAGTGCTTTTATGATGTTGGGTGAGATGCACCGGAACCAATTGGTTCCGTGCGCGTCGAATGCGACGGCTAGGTTTGGTTTTTGCGGGATCGCTCTCTTGGTGGTTTCGATGGACCGATTGTTGCGTTACTTCCTGCGGCAATTCATTCGCCGCGGTGCGATCACTTTTACCACCGCCAGCGGAGAAAAATTCACCTGCGGCGATGGCACTGGGCCGCATATTTTTGCACGCTTCCTGACCGCGGACGCAGAACGGCGGGTTTTGCTTAACCCCGAACTTGCGCTCGGCGAGATTTACATGGAAGGCAGTTTCGTCGTCGAAAACGGTTCGATTGCGGATACGCTCGCCATCCTGATGGATCAACCGGACGTCCTGCCTGACTGGGCCAAACCACAATGGTGGCTGCGTTATCTGGCTAGGCATCTGCGCCAGTTCAATCCACGCGGCCGCGCCAGAAATAATGTCGCCCACCACTACGATCTCGATGGCAGGCTGTATTCGCTCTTTCTCGATTCCGACAAACAGTATAGCTGCGCCTATTTCGAGAATCCGGATATGGCGCTGGACGATGCCCAGCTCGCCAAGAAACGCCACATTGCCGCCAAGCTTCTGATTCGGCCGCGCGACCGGGTACTCGATATCGGTTCGGGTTGGGGAGGCCTCGGCCTCTATCTGGCCGAGACAGCCGGCGCCAACGTCACGGGCGTGACGCTGTCGACGGAGCAGCTTCAAGTCTCGAATGCCCGTGCGGCGGAGAAGAAGCTCACCCAGTCTGCGAAATTCGTTCTCGAAGACTACCGGGACATTCCAGGCCCATTCGACCGCATCGTGTCAGTCGGCATGTTCGAACATGTCGGCGTCGATTTCTACGACACCTATTTCAAGCGCTGCGCGGAGCTCCTCACCGAGGACGGCGTCATGCTGCTTCACTCGATCGGCCGTTCCGAGGGGCCCGATGTCACCAATCCGTGGATTGCGAAGTATATTTTCCCGGGCGGCTATATACCCGCGCTCTCCGAGGTCCTGCCTTCGATCGAGCGCGCCGGATTGCTGGTATGCGACATCGAAATCCTGCGGCTGCATTATGCGGAAACGCTCAAAGCCTGGCGCGAACGCTTCATGGCGCGCCGGGAGGAAGCGATCCAGCTCTACGATGAGCGCTTCGCGCGCATGTGGGAGTTCTATCTGGCCTGCTCGGAGATGGCCTTCCGCAAGCAAAACCTGATGAATTTCCAGATCCAGCTGACCAAACGTCAGGGTGTGGTGCCGATAACGCGCGACTATTTGGCCCGCGAGGAAGACAAGCTGCGGCGCTTTGAGGTCGGCCAAAAACCGCGTCTGCAAATTGCCGGTGAATAGACCTGTATTAATTTCGCAGGCTGAAAACGAGATCCAAGGGCTAATTGAACCGTCGCAGGCCGTGCAAGGCGGGCCCGCACCGCAACAAGTTCGAGCGGATCAACCGGACGCGTCCGCCGTTTGGAACGCGACAGCCTTTCCATGGCCGCGATCAAACCGGACAACCACAGGGTCTGGCCGTTTTGGGTCCGCCAAGACGGAAGTTGCTGCTTCATAGCTTTCCATCCCTGTCAGCTCGAGAAAACCCGGTGGGGGATAATACCAACCCCATCAACTCGTTCCGCGCCAACCGTCCGAAAGAAAATCTGAAAGAAAATCGCCAAGTGTGAACTGCTTCACAAAGGACTTCGACGCCCTGCCCTAAACCGCCAATATGGCTCAGGAAACCCACCGATCATCGCGTGCCGCGCATTCGGACATCCGCACCGATTATGCCTTGATCGCGATGGCCACGGGCGCCGCTCTGCTTGCGCTGGTCTATCTCATCCTGATCTGACGGCTTTCCCTTTCCTGCCAGACGCTTGCTTCCGGATATTCAGTATTGACCGCGCCGGAGAAGGTTCATCCGGTTGACGAAATTTTTGACGCACCTCGGCCGATTCTGCCGAACAAATCGCGTCAAGCGCCGCGGCGACACACTCTGCCGATTTCCCAAACCCGATTGTGTGAATCGTGCATAAGGCCAGTTGCCGCTTCCGCTTGACGCAGGAGAGGCGCTTTATCGGTGCCCCTCATCTGCCAAACTTTCGAGAACACTCATCCCTCATGCCATCGCTTGATTCGAACGTTCTGAAACTCGCTCCCGACACGGGAACTCCGGCTTTCCGCAGCGCTCCCCACAATATCGAGGCGGAGCAAAGCCTTCTGGGCGCTATTCTGGTCAACAACGACGCGTTCTACCGGGTTTCGGACTTTCTCGAGCCCAAGCATTTCTTTGAGCCGATCCACCAGACCATCTTTGAGACCTCCGGTAGCCTGATCCGGATGGGCAAGGTGGCGACTCCGGTCACGCTGAAAACCTTCCTGCCCGCCGATACCGACATCGGCGGCATGACGGTCAGCCAATATCTGGCGCGCCTGGCCGCGGAAGCCACTACCATCATCAACGCGCAGGACTATGGGCGCACCGTCTATGAGTTGTCGCTGCGCCGCGATCTGATCCGGATCGGCGAGGAGATGGTCAACGTCGCCTTCGATGCGCCGGTGGACTTTGCGCCGCGCGCCCAGATCGAGGACGCCGAGCGGCGGCTCTACGAGCTGGCGGAATCCGGCCGCTATGACGGCGGGTTCCAGCGCTTCGCGCAGGCGATGAAAGTCGCGCTTGATATGGCGGCCAATGCCTACCAGCGCGACGGAAAATTGTCCGGCATTGCCACCGGACTGCGCGACCTGGACGCCAAGATGGGCGGTCTACAGCGGTCCGACTTGATCATCGTCGCGGGACGCCCGGGCATGGGCAAGACGGCGCTGGCTACCAATATTGCCTACAACATCGCGCGCGCCCACGAAGAGGACGTTCTGGTTGACGGCACGAAGAAGTCGATCAATGGAGGTATTGTCGGCTTTTTCTCCTGCGAAATGTCCGCCGAGCAGCTGGCCACGCGTATCCTCGCCGAGCAAACCCGAATTGCGTCGAGCATGATCCGCCGCGGCGGGATCAAACAGGACGAGTTCGACCGGATTCGCGACTACACGATCGAGCTCGAACATCTGCCGCTCTTTGTCGACGAGACGGGCGGCCTGTCGATTTCGCAGTTGACGGCGCGGGCGCGCAGGCTCAAGCGGCAAAAAGGCCTCGACGTGATCGTGGTCGACTACATCCAGCTGCTGCAGGGATCGGGCAAGCGTGGCAACGACAACCGGGTGCAGGAAGTGACCGAGATCACCACCAGCCTGAAGGCGCTAGCCAAGGAGCTCAATGTTCCCGTGATTGCGCTGTCGCAGTTGTCGCGGCAGGTCGAAAGCCGTGACGACAAGCACCCGCAATTGTCGGACTTGCGCGAATCCGGTTCGATTGAACAGGACGCCGACGTCGTTCTGTTCGTCTACCGCGAGGAATATTACCTGCAGAACAAGGAGCCCAAGCCGGGCACCGCCGAACATGAAAAATGGCAACTCGAAATGGAGCTGGCGCTCGGCAAAGCCGAAGTCATCATCGCAAAGCAGCGCCACGGACCGACGGGCACCGTCAAATTGCAGTTCGAAGGGCAATTCACTCGCTTCAGCGACTTCGTGGAAGAGGACAATCTGCCCTACCGGGTACCGTAGCCCGCTTTTCTGCACCGGTTGAACCGCGGTCGGCCGGCGCGTAAAATGAGGCCATGAACATCGCCCCCGATCCAAAGTCGCTTCCGGCCGATTCCATTCTCTCGTCGGAAGCCAACAAGGCGGCGGCGCTCGCTGCCGCCAGTGGCATTCTGACAGTCGATCTCGATGCGCTAGTCGCCAACTGGCGCAAGCTCGAGAAAACCGCCGTGCCCGCCGAATGCTCCGCGGTCATCAAGGCCAATGCCTATGGCTGCGGAACAGAACCGGTCGCCCAGGCGCTCACCAAGGCCGGCTGCAAGACCTTCTTCGTCGCAACCCTTGATGAGGCAGCCGCGGTTCGGGCTGCCGCTCCATCGGCCGCCGTCTACGTACTGAACGGCTTCGTCCAGAACACCGGCGACGCCTATGCGAAGGTCGACGCGCGGCCGGTGATCGGAGACCTCAACGAACTGGCCGAGTGGGATGTCTTTTGCCGCCGCACCGGCTGGGCCGGCGGCGTGGCCATCCACATCGATACCGGCATGCAGCGGCTCGGCCTCACGGTTGCCGAAGCGCAAGGCCTCATTCCAAGGATCAATGCCGGCGATCACGGTATATCGCTTGTCATGAGCCACCTCGCCTGCGCCGAAAGCCTCAATCACCCGATGAATGCGAGACAACTCGCGGCCTTCCGCGAGATTGCCAGCGCATTTTCAGGCGTACCTGCGTCGCTTTCGAACTCGTCCGGCATATTCCTGGGAAGCCAATTCCAGTTCGACATGGTACGGCCCGGTGCTGCCCTCTACGGCGTCAATCCGACGCCGGAGGCCGACAACCCGATGTTGCCCGTGGTCGATTTGAAGGCTCGCATCGTGCAGATCCGCGACGTCGAACGTGGTGAAAGCGTCGGCTATGGCGGAAACTGGACCGCCCGGCGGCCGACTAAACTCGCCATCGTTTCCGCCGGTTACGCCGACGGCTATTTCCGTGCCGGCAGCAGCAATGACGGCACGCGCGGCGCCGAGGCGATAGTTGCCGGCAGGCGCTGTCCCGTCGCGGGCCGCATCTCGATGGACTTGCTCGCCGTCGATGTCACCGATCTCGAAAAGAACGCGGTGCGGCGCGGCCACATGGTCACGCTGATCGGCGAAGGCATCACGGTTGACGAATTGGCCCACCATTTCGGCACCATCGGCTATGAGGTGCTCACGAGCTTGGGTAGACGTTACGCGCGGGTCTACAAGGGCGAGCCGGTTGAGGGCTAAGATCGCGATTTCGACGTCCGTCTCGTCGCCGCCATGAAGATTGCCACGTTCAACATCAACAACATCAACCGGCGCCTGCCGAACCTTTTGGTTTGGCTCAGCCGAGCCAAGCCGGACATCGTCGCGCTGCAGGAATTGAAGTCGACCGACGGCGAGTTTCCGCGAGCAGCTCTTGAGAAGGCCGGCTACGGCGCGGTGTGGCGCGGACAAAAGACCTGGAACGGCGTCGCGATCCTGGCGCGAAACACCGATCCCGTGCTGATCCGCAACACGCTGCCCGGCGACAGCGGGGATGACGAAGCGCGCTACATCGAAGCCGCCATCAGGGGCATCGTCGTGACAAGCCTCTATTTACCGAACGGCAATCCGCAACCGGGACCGAAATTCGACTACAAGCTCGACTGGTTCAGGAGGCTGCGGACACACGCCGGCAAACTCCTCAAACAAAACGTTCCTGTGGTACTGGCCGGCGACTACAACGTCGCGCCGACCGCGCTCGATATCTATCCGACGAAATCCTGGGACAAGGATGCGCTGATCCAGCCGAAGAGCCGTGCCGCATTCCAGGCCTTGATGAAACAAGGCTGGACCGATGCGATCCGCGCGCTTCACCCTTCAAAACCGATGTTCACGTTCTGGGATTACAAGCGCAACCGCTGGCCGCGCGACGCCGGCTTGCGGCTCGATCATCTGCTGCTCAGCCCGGCGCTGGCGCCGCGCCTGAAGAAAGCGGGCGTCGACCGCCTGATGCGCGGCGAGGACGGCGCCAGCGACCACGCGCCAGGCTGGATTACCCTTGGCTAGCCCGGGTTCCCCTGCGGCTTATTGCCGTGGAAAGAGCCCAATCCGTTTAATCTTTACTAATGAAATCGACATAGGCTCGATCGCTAGTTTAATTTTTTATGTTTGAAATGAGCGGCTTATAACCCCTGTTTTAGCAGGATCACATGCTCGTTTGTTATCTTACCGATGAACCGTCCAAGATTCCGGCCATTCGTGCCGTGCTGGAACCGCATCATCGTATCATTCCCAGACTACTGGGCGACAAGGCGCCTTTCGGCTCGGACGGCGTGCTCATGGTTGATGCCGACCTGCGCGTCATGGCTCGGGTAGAACAGATCAAGGAGACTCTGGGCGAACTGCGCGCCGTCAGCGAGAAGCTGTTTGTCGTCCAGCGACACCTTCACCACATGGTCGCGCAAGCCTACGCGCTCGGGGCGACTTCGGTGGTTCGTAGCAACCGTGAGATCGCGCCCAAGCTGGCGCAAATCGAGGCCGCCGCGAGAGCCTCGGGAAACAATTCCGGAACCGTCCGGTCCGAAACGAACGACTGTGCGAAAGCCTTCGCTACGATGTTCGCCGCGATCAACCAAGGCCTGTCGGTCGACCTTGCAGATGCCGAGAATATCACCTCGCGCGTCATTACCGGCATCGAGCGCGACGGTCTTACCGCCTGGCTCGACAGCGTTCGACGATATCATGAGGGAACCTTCCAGCACTGTCTCCTGGTAACGGGCGTCGCGGTGGGATTTGCGATCGAAATCGGATTTGTCGACCTTGACATCAAGCGGCTGGGAATGGCCGCCACGCTGCACGACATCGGCAAAGCCCAAATTCCGCTATCCATTCTCGACAAGCCGGGGCGGCTTGATCCGGAAGAGGATGCGATCATGAAACGCCACCCGGTGATCGGGCATGAATTGTTGAAGGATATTCCGGACATCAGTCCGGAAATACTGGATGGCGTGCGGCACCATCATGAATATCTCGATGGCTCAGGCTATCCCGACGGGCTCACGGCGAAAGATATTTCCGATTTGGTGAGGCTGCTGACCATCTCGGATATTTTCGCGGCCCTGATCGAGTCCAGATCCTACAGACCGCCGATGTCGCGGCAGGACGCCTACAAGATTTTATGCGACATGAACGGCAAGCTGGAGCTCCCGCTCGTCAAGGCGTTCCGCAAGGTCGCGCTGGCCGCGTGAGGCAAAGCGCCTCCCTGAAACGCCTCCCTAACAATTAAGCCTCGTGATATCTCGCTTTGCATCCGGCGATGGCCGGGTTGCCGCCGTTGTTCTTGACGCGGCATGACGCGTATCGCCTCTAGCGGAGAGCCTGCGCAGCCCGACAAGAGAGACCGGTGGCTTTGAGTTTCCTTTTCGTCCTCGCGGTTGGACTGATCGCGGGCACCATTTCCGGCATTGTCGGTACTGGCTCGTCGATCATGCTGATGCCGGTTCTGATCTATCAGTACGGACCCAAGCAGGCCGTTCCGATCATGGCTGTCGCCGCCGTGATGTCCAATCTCTCGCGCATTCTCGCCTGGTATCGCGAGGTCGATTGGCGCGCCTGCGCCGCCTACTCCATTCCCGCCATTCCGGCCGCCGCGCTCGGCGCGCGCACCTTGCTGGTGCTGCCATCGCATATTGTCGATATTTCCATCGGACTGTTCCTGATCGCGATGGTCCCGGCGCGGCATTGGCTCGCCAGTCATAGCCTCAAGCTTTCGCTCTGGCATCTTGCGGTGGGCGGCGCGGTCGTCGGTTATCTCACCGGCATTGTCGTTTCGACCGGCCCGCTCAGCGTGCCGCTGTTTTTGTTTTACGGCCTGACCAAGGGCGCTTTTCTGGCGACCGAAGCGGCCAGTTCGCTCGGCATGTATGTGAGCAAATCCGTGACCTTCCAGCGTTTCGGCGCGCTGACGCCGGACATCGCCCTGCAAGGCCTGATCGCCGGCTCATCGCTGATGGCTGGCGCCTTTATCGCCAAACGCTTCGTGCTGCATCTAAAACCCGAAGCGTTTCGCCTGCTGATGGACGGCATCATGCTCGCGGCCGGACTCTCCATGCTTTGGACGGCATTCTCGTAAATCCCCGCCACTTTCCAGCTTCGGCCTCGTCGGCCGTCAATCCATGCTATGGGTAAGAACTCACGCTCGAATCTGTTGTCCAATTCCACATGGCCAAATCATCCCTCTCTTTCGTCTGCCAGAACTGCGGCGCGGCCTATAACCGCTGGCAGGGCAAGTGCGAGTCCTGCGGCGAGTGGAACACGCTGGTCGAGGAGGATGTCACCGGCGCCACAACGATGCCGGCCTCGATCCGCTCCAAGCGCAAGGGCCGGCAATTCGCGCTGGAGAGTCTGACCGGCAAGAGCCAGGACGCCCCTCGCCTGCCTTCCGGCATGGCTGAACTCGACCGCGTCACCGGCGGCGGCTTTGTGCGCGGCTCGGTGCTGCTGGTCGGTGGCGACCCCGGCATCGGCAAGTCGACGCTGCTGACACAGGCAACAAGCCTGCTCGCCCGCGCCGGACACCGCGCCGTTTACATCTCCGGCGAAGAAGCCGTGGCGCAAGTGCGGCTGCGCGCCGAGCGTCTGGGGCTGGCGGACGCGCCGGTGCAGCTCGCGGCCGAGACCTCTGTGGAAGATATCGTCTCAACCCTTTCCGAAGGCGCTACCCCGCGGCTGATCGTGATCGATTCGATCCAGACGATGTGGACCGATACGGTCGAATCCGCGCCGGGCACGGTGACACAGGTCCGCGCCTCGGCGCAGGCGCTCATTCGATTTGCCAAGAAATCCGGTGCGGCGATCATTCTGGTCGGCCATGTCACCAAAGACGGCCAGATCGCCGGACCCCGTGTGGTCGAACACATGGTGGACGCGGTGCTGTCGTTCGAGGGCGAAGGCTCGCAGCAGTTCAGGATCCTGCGGGCGGTGAAGAACCGCTTCGGCCCGACCGATGAAAT
>DATHPL010000519.1:0-9860 GCA_035483915.1 Bradyrhizobium sp. | reverse complement strand
ACGTTCGCGTTTGCGGTGGCCGCGTTACGAAGAAGTTCACGGCCGGCCTCGGCGCGAGGGACCGCAAGCCTTGCGGCCCAACGTGCGTTCATACCCACCGCGCGGCGCGGCCGGTTCCTGGCTGCATAGAACTCGACGGGTGAGATTTTGCGCGACCAGACGAACGCGGCAACCCAACCGAAAACGGTCCAGCCGAGAAATATGTTCAGGAGAGAAATTCGAAGCGCATGTGGATGGGCTCTATCGTAGGCGTCAGCCGTCGGAACGAGATAGAGCATGATGAAAGCAGCCACTAAAATATCGAACATGGCACACCGGAAATGCTGTTAGCCGCGAATCAAAATGCTGTCGGTCAGGAATCAATGAAATAAAAACGCTTAAATAGACAGCCAGCATGGCACCCGGCCGGAGGCCTGTATCGTTCAAAACTACACAAAACCCAAAATGATTTGTCCGCGTGACCTTCAGGCAACACGGGATTTTTACGGAGCCCTCGCCGAACTATTTTCTGCCGCAATTGACGAAGGCGCCGATAGCAGCGGGCGGAAGATCAAGGCGGCTCACTGGTTCGCGATATCCGGGAATCGATCGCTATAGAGCCTGAAGAGATCGTTCACGCGATCCCGCCGCATCTTAAACATGCACTCTTCGTAGATCGTCAGTTCGCCGCTTCCGCCCAGCATATATCCGGAACGGTGGTCGCATTCTGCATCGCGATAGACGATCCATGCGCGCTCCGAAGCGATCAGCCGCTTCAAGAGTTCGCCTCTCTCCTTGGCATCGTGGTCGTTGCCGGTCGCTTCCTTGAGTTTCGCGACGATCTGGCCGTACAGTTTGTTCAGGAGAGCATCGACAACCTTGCTGGACTCCATCGTGCAATGCCTTTCGAGCGTATTGCCCGGCGTCGCATCCCTGCAGCGATCGAGATTGGCTTGAATGGTAGCAATCGCCGGGTGTGGCGGGCCCAACTGGTCTTCGGCCTGACAAGAAAGCGGCGCAATGGCGACAAGAAGCGCACAAACCAGGACGCGCATTTCGTACTCCAACACCGAAAGGACGGAGGGCCTCTGACATCACGCGGCCGTTTTATCTTCTTTGTCCGTACCCCTCATGACAATCCCGAGGCATTATCGGACAACGGCCGCTGAATCCTGTCATCTTCGGCGCTGAACGCGTAGCGGGCCACGCGTGGCAAATGAGCCGGCTCACAAACCAGCTCATTCATTCCATCGCCACCTGGCGGCATTACTTCGGCGGTTGGAGACCTGGCGAACTCAGCCATGCGCTCAGGCGCGAGCCGGTTTCGGCCTGCCTGGCCCGTCGGATCAATCGCTCGCGCTCGGTGCCGTGAGGCGTACCCTTGGCTTCCTTGCGAAGCTTCGCAGCCTCGTTGGCAAGGCGAATTTCAAGCGAGTCGGTCTGAATGAAATGGCGTCGCTGCATGGGGATGCTCCATCATTACATGATGGCGGGAGCGCAACCGGCGTTCTCATCACCGATAGAAGCCGACGGGCCGAGCGGTGATGCCACGAATTAGATTCCCCGCAAGTCCGCGAGTCCACTAAATTTCCCGATTGGTTGCCTCGGTCCGGTATCGGACGACGCTTTCATCATCCTGACTCATACAAGCGAGCGGCCCAAAAAGAACGGCCCCGGCGGACTAGACCGGGACCGTCTGCCCGCTCAAAGAAAGGGTCGTAGGGGATGCGGGCAACCTAGAATAGCAGCTCCCCGAACGGTTCGATTCTAAAATCTTGGACAGCGCCCGTGTCCTATCAGTATCCTGATCCTCCGCCTCAAGCGTCTGAATCAGAATAGCGGTGTTCCGAATTTCAAGTGCCGGCGGCACCGGTGTCGGCCATTTGGAAAAATGCCCTAGCGCTCGGCTGAGCATTGGGGCAACTAGTTTGTGTATCGCCGGGGAGATACGCGGACCAATGTCACGCGGCGCGCATTCGTTCCCAAATCACGGGGTCGATCACTCGACCAAAACGACAACCACGCCGGATCGCATCATTCCGAGCGCACGCGCCGCGGTGAGCGATACATCGATCACCCGGCCTCTCACGAAGGGTCCGCGATCATTGATGCGGCAGTGGATCGAATGACCGGCATAGGTCACGGTGACGACGCTTCCGAACGGGCGGGTTCGATGCGCGCAGGTCATCTCGCCTTTGTGGCCCCGGCCGCCATAGTATGACGCATAGCCGCTTTCGGCCTTTGCCGAGTGGGCCAGGCAAATCAACGCGACTGCAATGAGCGTATACCGGTACAATGACGCCAACTCTTTGCCAGCTTCGATGTGGGAAATCGTGCGGCGCGTATGACGCGACGCAATCCTACCAATGACCCCGACGGCGACCCCAATATCCGCCACCGCCAAACAACAGCACCAGAAGAATGATGATGAGTATCAATTCCATTCGAAGTCTCCTTTGCGATCACGACTTCAGATGGAAGGAACAGACCGTTGTGAATTAAGTTCCGCGCGGCTCGAATTTCGTTGCCGACCCGTCCTGGCGCAGGCGCACGAAAAAGGCCGCCAGCTGAAGCAGCCTTGCTTTCCCCCTACTCATTCGCGTTTTGATAGGTCTTCGCGATCCCGAAAATGGGCGACGTGAGGTAAGAAGACCCGCCGGGTTCGCCGCCGGCGTGAAATGAGTTCACGGACGCCATATCCGGTGACACAGCCGAGGCCGAACAGGCCAAGGATCACAAGCCACACATCAAACATTACAATACCACAGGCGCTTTTGTGCCCCGCAGCATGGCAACGCCGGTCGCGTCAACTTCGTTCCCAAAGGGGGATCCGAGGCGGCCTCCTTCGGCTCGCCATCAAAGCGCGCAATCCGGCGGATCACGCGGCCAAAGCCGCGGCGCCAATCGCGCAGCGCCCTGCTCTCATCGTGAAGCCGGCGACGGACGCCATGAGAGATCATCGGACCAGAGATAGATCGCGATGGCTGCCAGGCACAGAACGATGCCGATCCAGAAGATCGGCGAATGATGGATCGGCCGCCGTTCCATTCAATCACTCGTCGGCAATAGCTTGGACCGCTAGATATAAACGCCGAACAGAGGCAAGATCCTTTGCAGGATGGCCGCCAGACAGATCAGGATCACGAGAAGTTTGAGCAGCTGCGCCAGCCGGCGATCGGTGGCAAACTTGTCTATCGCCCAGAAGCAGATGGCGCCGATGACGACAATAATCAAAACACCAATCAAAGCTGAAAGCATCGCGATCCCCCGTTTGCCGTGATAGCCCAGTCCATCACATCGAAATGCACCACCCGGCAGTTCTCAGCGCGAAAGCCGGTTATGACCTGACGATCCAAGATAGCCTGATCCGGACACGATCGATACCCATCATTGCGACCGCCTTTGCATTCCAATTGAACTAGGACGGCAACGCCAGGGCTGTTATGGTTTGATATGGCCTTTCCCGCCTTGATTAATTGATCAGATCGCCCCTATCCAAAGCCCGACCAGCATGAGTCAATTTCTATCCGAACGCCGCCTACGATCGGTCAAGGTGACCTCGGAGCGTTGGCAGCGACGGGCCATTTTTGTGCTGGGCGGGATAGCGGTCGGCGCCGCGGCCGTTGGGCTTGCGATGCTTGCTGACCTGGCGCAACTCGCCTTTGCTGCTCTGGTGGCAAAATCGCGCTATGCCTCGCTTTTAGTCACGCCGCTCGGTTTCGCGCTCTCGGTATTCCTGACCAATCGCTTCTTTCCGAACTCGCAAGGTAGCGGTATCCCGCAGGCGATTGCCGCGCGCCAGCTCACCGATCAGGCCGCGCGAGGCCGCTTGGTTTCGATGCGCATAGCCGTCGGCAAGGTGCTGTTGACCCTACTCGGCCTTCTCTGCGGCGCATCGGCGGGTCGCGAAGGACCGACCGTACAGGTCGGCGCATCCATCATGTTCGCGCTCGGCCGCATGTCGCCGCGTCGCCAACCCGGATTGATTCTGGCCGGAGCTGCAGCGGGCGTTTCCGCTGCCTTCAATACACCCCTTGCCGGCATTGTGTTCGGGATCGAGGAAATGAGCCGCGAATTCGAGGTGCGCACCAGCGGATTGATCATCGGCGCCGTTATCGCGGCCGGCCTGACCTCCCTCGCATTGGTCGGCAACTACACCTACTTTGGAAGCAGCGCGACCATGCTGGGCCACGGTGCCGATTGGCTTGCGGTGCCGTTGTGCGGTGTGGCGGGCGGGCTCGCCGGTGGCCTGTTCAGCCGGGTCATTATCGCGACGGCGCGCGGACTTCCGGCGGCGCCGGGGCGCATTTTCAAGCAGCATCCGATCCCGTTCGCCTTGTTCTGCGGTATCGGAGTCGCCCTGTGCGGGCTTGCTTCCGGCGATATGATTTACGGCACCGGCTATTCGCAAGTAAAAGATGCGCTCGATAGCAACACCCTTCTGCCGTGGCACTTCAGCCTGTTGAAGCTCGCGGCCACGGCCTTTTCGGCAGTCAGCGGCATTCCTGGCGGCATCTTCTCGCCGTCGCTTGCGGTCGGCGCCGGCCTCGGCAGCGATGTGGCCCAGCTGTTCCCGAGCGCGCCGCTGGGAGCGATCATGCTTCTGGGCATGGTGTCGTATTTCGCCGGAGTCGTGCAGGCACCGATCACTGCGTTCGTCATCGTCACCGAGATGAGCGACAATCACGCCATGGTCGTACCGCTGATGGCAGCAGCCCTCATTGCTTACGCGACCTCCCGGCTTGTCTGCCACGAAGGCATTTACCACGCATTGGCCAAAGGCTTTTTGCAGACCGGCCCTGACGTCACACGCTGAAGAACGAAGGTCCGCTCTCGTATCATTCAGCTAAAAACGCCTCACGGACACTGGAGAACAAAAAAATGCGAACCAAAATGTTGCTGCTCGCCGGCGTCGTAGGCGCTGTCCTTGGCACAACCACTGCCGGGGCCACTGAGCTGAAACTGCTCACCGCCGGCGCGTTCAAGTCGACCGTGATGGCGCTGCTGCCTGAATACGAGAGGACCAGCGGCAACAAGGTTTTGGTCGAAAATGATACCGCCGGCGCGCTGATGAAGCGGATCAAGGCTGGCGAAAGTTTCGATGTGGTCGTGATGACGCCTGAGGGAATTGACCAGCTGACGGGCGAGGGCAAAGTGATTTCCGGCAGCCGCACCAATCTGGCTCGCGTCGGCGTCGGAGTCATGGTGAAGACCGGCGCGAACAAGCCCGACATTTCGACCGTCGAAGCTTTCAAGAAGGCCGTGCTCGAGGCAAAGTCGATCAGCTTCATCGATCCCGCCAGCGGCGGCTCCAGCGGCATCTACGTCGAGAAGCTGCTCGAACGCCTCGGCATTTCGGATCAGGTCAAGCCTAAGGAAAAACTCAAACAGGGTGGCTATGTCGCCGATTACATCGAGTCAGGCGAGGCCGAACTTGGAATTCACCAGATCAGCGAGATCCTGCCGCATGCCGGCGTCACGCTGGTCGGACCGCTGCCGAAGGAAATTCAGAACTACACCGTGTACGCCGCCGGCATCGGTACAGGGACCAAGGACGGCGACGCCGCCAAGGCATTGATCGCCTCATTGGTCGGCCCATCGGCCCAGGCATTGTTCAAATCGAAGGGCATGGAGCCGGGTACTGAATAGCCCTGCCGACGAAGGCGGCTGAACCCCTCACCCCCGGTCGACGCTGAGGGGTCCCGCGCCGCGCGCGAGGACGAAGAAGGCGCCGCCGGCGAGCCCGATGTCTTTCCAGAAATGGATGAACTGGGCCCAGCGTGCGGTAGCATCAGTGATCGACCAGTAGGGATGGCCGATCCCCGCGGCACAGAGATTGAAGATCACCAGCAGCAGGGCGAACTCGCGGGTGCGGAAGCCCAGCACCATTGCGGCCCCGCTTGCGACCTCGACGGTCGACGCAAGCATCGCCCAAGCATTCGCCGAACCGGGCAGGTCCGTCACGAAATGACTGACCAGTTTCAGGTCCAGCCAGTGATTGATCCCCGACATCAGGAAAAGCGATCCGATGCAGAGCCGGCCCGCCAACAGGATCACCGGCTCGTACCGCAGAGCCAGAGAATCGATAACCCGCAACGTCATGACATTCGCCCCGAACTTACTCTTGGTGCTGCCTTTTAGGGTACGGAGAAAGCCCGGGCAATCGCCTCGGTCGCATCCACCGCAAAACCCACTCAGCAATCGTTGAGTTGCTTTTCTCGAAAAGGGTGCGGACGCGCTTTCCGGGCGAGGTCCGCTTCGCTTCACATAACGGTCATGGATCGGATGTCGCCGCAAAGAACGTCAGCCGGGAACGACGACACCGAGACGCGCAGCGACACGCCGCGCAGTCGCCTCGCGCCGGGTTGTCATGTCCTGCACGGACGCCCGCGCCTGTTGTAAAATCGCAGGCGGCGCTGTCTCGGGCGTACCGCTGTTGAAGGGCGGCTTCGGCGCATATTCCATGTAGAGCTGGATGGTTCGCGCGGCGTCGTCGCCACGCAATTCCGCGGCGAGACGCAGCGCGCCGCCAAGCAGATCTCAATGGGTTATGGGAGGAAGCCGTCATCACGATACCGATCGAACGGATGCGAATTCGATACCTGCTCAAACCGTGGTTAGCATTGCTCAAAATAAAGCCACGCCGAAACCGCTAAGTCTCGCTAGATTTAATTTCATGGGTCCTTGGAGCGACACCTATGGGGCGCCTCGCGCGGGCCCCTCATCGCCTCGCGACATCCACCCGAGGAAACCCCCGCCGGTTCACGACGGCGGGGGTTTTTCCAAATACGCGGGTATGGTTATTTCTTGACGAGTGGGCACTCGCTCGACGCCAGGGGCTTGGCGGCATCGTCCGGCGCAATCGTCGCGACCAGTCTGTAGTAGTCCCACGGATATTTCGACTCTTCCGGCTTCTTCACCTCGAACAGATAGGCCGGAATGAGATGGCGGCCGTCGGCGCGGAGCGAGGCCTTGCCGAACACGGGATCGTCGGTCGGGATTTCCTTCATCTTGGCGACGACCTTGGCGCCGTCATGCGGATTGCCGCCGAGCGCTTCCAGCGCCTTCAAGTAATGCAATACGGCGGCATAGCTGCCGCCCTGGTTCATCGACGGCATGGCATGATTGTTCACCTTTTCCGCAAACCGCTTCGACCATGCGCGCGTGTTGTCGTTGAGGTCCCAGTAGAAGGATTCGGTGAAGGTCAGGCCCTGTGCGGTCTTCAGGCCAAGCGAATGCACGTCGATGAGGGTCAGCAAAAGTCCCGCGAGCTTCTGGCCACCCGCCGTGATGCCGAACTCGGACGCCTGCTTGATGGAGTTTGTGGTGTCGCCGCCGGCATTGGCGAGCCCAATCACCTTGGCCTTGGAGGATTGAGCCTGCAGCAGGAAGGATGAGAAGTCGGAGGTATTGAGCGGGTGCTTGATGTCGCCCAGCACCTTGCCGCCGTTCGCGACAACGACCGCACTGGTGTCACGCTCCAGTGCGGCGCCGAAGGCGTAATCGGCGGCGAGGAAGAACCAGGTGTCACCGCCGGCCTTGGTCAGCGCCTCGCCGGTGCCGTGGGCGAGCATGTAGGTATCGTAGGTGTAGGAGATGGTATTGGCGTTGCAGGCCTTACCGGTGAGGTCGGCGCTGGCCGCAGCCGAGTTGAGCAGAATAGAATTCTTCTCTTTCACGAGATTGCTGATCGCAAGCGCCACCCCGGAATTCGGCGTGTCGGCGACCACATCGACCTTCTCGGTGTCGATCCATTGACGCGCGATGCCGACGCCCACATCCGGCTTGTTCTGGTGATCGCCGCCAATCACGTCGATCTTCCAGCCTTTCGCCAGCAGACCCGAATCCTCCACGGCCATCTTGATCGCGACCACGGTATTAGGGCCGTTGATGTCAGCGTAAAGGCTCGACATGTCGGTGAGGACGCCGATCTTGACGACCTTGTCGTCGGCCCGCGCCGGAGTGGCGGCGCCAGATGCAAATCCAATCGCAAGTCCCGCAAGAGCAAACAGCGCAGCCGAACGCCACGCGAATATCAATTTCATCGAAATAACCTCCCATTGCGATGCCGGGACGGCTCTCTTGCACGGGGCATTTGCCCGTCGGAGCCTTGGCCCAAACCCTGGTCGCACTCTTCCGTTAACGGCTGTTGCTGCTTTCGGCAATGCGCCTTTGTGCCCCTTCGCCGCGATTTTCGAACGCGTTTGCCCACGCCCTTGCCGGCGTCACCGGATCTGACGTGCCGAAAGTTCGCTCTGTCGCGGCTCTACTGGTCTTTCGCGGTCGGCGTGGCGATCGCGCCGGCGCGCGCCAGCGCCTCGCGGCTGACCTTGAGGATTCCGTCGTTGCGGACAGCGGTGTGGTGGACGAAGTCCATGTTGTAGATAACGATGGAGCCGACAATCGCGACGAACAGCGCGACCGCGACCGGAACCGGAGATGTGTGCTCCATGGATTCCCCCGCATGTCAGGCGGTATTTATAGCTCAACGCCCACCTGTTATAGCTCAACGCCGCCCGCCTGTCAGCGCGCACCAACGCCGGAAGCACGACCGCGTCAGGGTCTTGCACCCCGGAACTCCACGCCGGGGGTCCCGGTTGGAAGAGCCGCGGTCCGCCGGTAGGCTCACAAGGGAGAAAAGACATGAAATGGTTGTTGGCTTTGACATTGTTCTCAGCCTTGCTCTGCGCAGGCGAAGCCTATGCCGCCGATGGCTGCGGCCCTGGCTGCCACAACACCGTCAACGGCGGATGTGTCGTGAACGGCTGGGAGACGGGCAGTGTCGCCTGGAACGAGTGCCCCGCCGGCGCTCATCCGAGGCCCCCCTGTGCCCTGCCCTATGTCTGGCGCAAGTACGCCAAAGCGTGTGTCCACCCCGACTGAGGCGGCGCCAACCACACTGCCGATCCTGCGATCTGCCTGGAACGTGAGCACCCTTGATGGGTTGGTCCACGCAGGTTGGATTCAGTGATGTGTTGGAAATGCGAGCAGATCGACAAGGAGATAGGACACTATCGGAGCCTGTCCGCGCGGGTCACCGATGAGCGCAGTGTCAAAAGCCTGGATATCCTGATCGCGAAACTCGAGGCCGAGAAGAACGAAGTTCATATCGCCGAGTTGGACACCATTCCGAAAGCGACTCCGCCGCGCTGAGAACGTGGCGGAGCCGCTGCCCTTAAGCCCCGGTTGGCCCCGAGATCGAGGGCGCGAAATGATAGCAATCATTCCATCGACGAGAGGTTAAGCCGGTATGCGCGAACCGGCGCGATTCCAAAACGGCTTTCGGTCTAAATTTAATGCAGTTCTTGTGTCCAATTGTGCGCATTACTTTCAGCATGAAAAGCGCATGATTGACCATCACCAGCCGAGCCCGGGCTTCGGTCAATGCGGAACTGCCAGTTGCATTCCCGCTTCAACACCAACAAGGAGTAGTGCCGTGTCAACCCGGCAGCGTGTCAAGCAGGTCCATTCCTTACAGGATCGCCTCACCTCTTTTGCGCAAGACGCACGCGAGAAGGCTTCGCTTCTGCCTCCGGGCGCCGAGAAAGACGCCATGCTCGAAAAAGCGCGTCAGGCCGAAGCTGCGTTGCGTTTCGACGATTGGGCCAACTCGTCCGGCCTGCAGCCGCCGAAGTGAAAAATCCCTAAGGCTGGTATCGCGCTCCGCTACAACGAGAGTGGCCTCGGCGCTGGAGCCCGCCGACCGCATAAAAAGAGGCGGCCGTTTGGGCCGCCTCTTGCATCGCTGTTCGTAAAACGATGATCGATTAGTGCTGGGTCCATGCACCGTAGGGACGGCAGCCGAAGGTCGTCGAATGGCACTCGTAGTCACCCCAGGCGCTCGGCGCCCAGTAGTTACCCTCCCAGCCGTGACCCGCCCA
>DATHPL010000518.1:0-7266 GCA_035483915.1 Bradyrhizobium sp. | reverse complement strand
GTCATGAACCAGCACGCCAAAATCGAGGCTCCGGCCGCGCGGGCCAAGGTGGCCATCCGGCATTCGACCTGCCCGCACGATTGCCCGTCGGCCTGCGCGCTGGACATCGAGGTGATCGACAATACCTCGATCGGCCGTGTCCGCGGTTCCAAGCTGCAGACCTATACGGCGGGCGTGGTCTGCGCCAAGGTCGCGCGCTACGCCGAGCGCATCCACCATCCGGATCGGCTGACCTACCCGATGTTCCGCGTCGGGGCGAAGGGATCGGGCAAGTTCGCGCGGATTTCATGGGACGATGCGCTGGACGAGATCGCCGGCCGCTTCAACGCCGCCGAGCGCGAGTTCGGGGCGGAGTCTGTCTGGCCTTATTACTATGCCGGCACCATGGGGCTGGTGATGCGCGATGGCATCAACCGTCTTGCCCATGTGAAGAAATACTCCCGCTTTTATGGAACGATCTGTTCGACGATCGCGCGCGTTGGCTTTGCCGCCGGCACCGGCAAGGTCGCGGGCGTCGATCCGCGTGAGATGGCACTATCCGATTTCGTGGTGATCTGGGGCACCAATCCCGTGCACACCCAGGTCAACGTGATGACGCATGCGATGCGCGCGCGGAAAGAACGCGGCGCCAAGCTCGCGGTCATCGACGTCTATAACAACGAGACCATGAAGCAGGCCGACGTCAAGATCCTGGTGCGGCCGGGCACTGACGGCGCCTTTGCCTGCGGTGTCATGCATGTGCTGTTCCGCGAAGGCTATGCCGATCGCGAGTACATGGATCGTTACACCGATTTCCCGAAAGAGCTTGAAGCGCATCTGAAGACCCGCACGCCGGAATGGGCGTCGGCCATCTCAGGCGTGCCGGTGGAAGAGATCGAGGCTTTCGCGCGCATGGTCGGCCAGACCAAGCGGACTTTCTTTCGCCTCGGCTATGGCTTCACCCGCAGCCGCAACGGTGCGGCGCAGATGCACGCCGCGTTGTGCATTCCGGCTGTGACCGGCGCCTGGCAGCATGAAGGCGGCGGCGCGTTCTTCAACAATGCCGCGCTCTGGAGATTCGACGAGTCCATCATCGAGGGCCACGACGCGATCGATTCCAAGACGCGGCGGCTCGATCAGTCCAAGGTCGGGCGCATCCTCACCGGCGATCCGGCGGCGCTCCACAACGGTCCGCCGGTCAAGGCGATGCTGATCCAGAACACCAATCCGATGACGGTGGCGCCGGAGCAGGCGCTGGTGCGTCGTGGTTTTGCGCGCAACGATTTGTTCGTCGCGGTGCATGAGCAGTTCATGACCGAGACCGCGCAGATGGCCGACCTGGTGCTGCCGGCGACGATGTTCATGGAGCATGACGATCTCTATTACGGCGGCGGCCACCAACACATTTCGGTCGGTGCCAAGCTGATCGATCCGCCCGGCGAATGCCGCTCCAACCATCAGGTGCTGCAGGGCCTCGCCAAGCGGCTGAACATCTCCCATCCCGGCTTCGAGATGTCGCCGCGCGAATTGATCGATGCAACGTTGCGCAAGAGCGGCCATGGCGGTCTCGCCGAACTCGAGGCCGATCTGTGGCGCGATCTCCAGCCAGATTTCCGCACCTCGCATTACCTCGACGGTTTCGCGCACAAGGACGGCAAGTTTCACTTCAAGGCGGACTGGGCGAACGTGCCGCTCGCCAATGCCGGCATGATGGGCGCGTGGGACCAGATGCCGTCGCTGCCCGATCACTGGACCGCGATCGAAGAGGCGGACGAGGCGCATCCGTTTCGTCTGGCGACCAGCCCCTCGCGCAGCTTCCTCAACACGTCGTTCAACGAGACCCCGTCGTCGCAGGCGCGCGAGGGCGCGCCCAGCGTGATGATCCATCCCGAGGATGCGGCGAGGCTCGGGATCGCGGACGGCGATGCCGTCACGCTCGGCAATCTCCGCGGCGAGACCAGCTTGACCGCGCGATACTTTGACGGCGTGCGTCGCGGCGTGCTGATCGCCGAATCCGTTCACCCCAACAAGTCCCATATCGGCGGCCGGGGCATCAACATGCTGACCGGCGCCGAAGCCGTCGCCCCGGTCGGCGGCGCCGCGTTCCACGACAACAAGGTCTGGCTGAAGAAGGCCGACGCGGACGCGATTCCGACGCCCTAGACTTCCTTCCAAAAAGACAGTCTAAATTTTATCCGTCATTGCGAGGAGCAATGCGACGAAGCAATCCAGTCCTCGGCTTTCTGGATTGCTTCGCTGTCGCTCGCAATGACGGGAGGAAAAACCATGACCGATACTTCAAGCGTTCTCGTCGAAAAGCGCGGATCGAGCCTCTGGATCACCATCAACCGGCCGGAGAAGCGCAACGCCATCAATGCCGACGTCATCGCCGGCATCGCGAGGGGATACCGCATCGCCCATGACGATGCGCAAGTGCGGGTGATCGTGCTGACCGGGGCCGGCGACAAGGCGTTTTGTGCCGGTGCGGATTTGCAAAACACCGGCGGTGCGTTCGCGCAGGATTTTTCCAGGCCCAATGTCGACTTCGCCGATCTGTTGCGGCTGTCGCAGAACGCGACCAAGCCCGCGATCGCGAGGGTCAACGGCGTCTGCATGGCCGGCGGCATGGGGCTATTGTGCATGACCGACATGGCGATTGCCTCCGACCATGTGATCGTTGGCCTGCCTGAAGTGAAGGTCGGAGTGTTTCCGATGCAGGTATTGAGCCTGTTGCAGTCGATCGCGCCGCGGCGAATTATCAACGAATGGGCGATCACGGGCGAGCCGTTCGACGCGAAAACCGCGCAAGCCGCGGGGCTACTGAACTACGTCGTGCCGCCGGCCGAACTCGATGCCAAACTCGACTGGCTGATCGGCCGTATCACCGACAAATCGCCGACCGCGATCCGGCGCGGCAAATATGCGATGCGCGCGATCGCCTCGATGTCGTTTGATGAGGCCATCGCCTATACTGAAACCCAGATCGCGCTGCTGGCGATGACCGAAGACGCCAAGGAGGGCCTCAAGGCCTTTGCGGAAAAGCGCAAGCCGGTCTGGCCGGGGAAGTAAGCGTCGTCTCACCTCGTCATTGCGAGCGATAGCGAAGCAATCCAGTATCGCGATAAAGGCTGGATCGCTTCGTCGTTGCACTCCTCGCGATGACGAAACCAGCCAGCTATTTCGGCGCGGGTCCTATTCATACCCCGGCGCGTGGAAAACTTCGCGGCCGCCGACCCAGGTCGACAACGCCTTCATGTCGCGGATGGTCTCCGGCTTTGCGGTGAGGAAATCGTCCGTCAGCACCGCGAAGTCGGCGAGCTTGCCGGGTTCGATCGAACCCCGCGTCTTTTCCTCGCCGATCAGCTTGGCGTAGTTGATGGTGACGAGCTTCAGCAGCAATGGCCGCGAGGCGATCTTCTGGTCTTCGCCGTAGACGCCGTCCGAAATCGTGTCGCGGCTTGCCATGTGATAGAGATTCCAGAACGGGTTGAAGGGCACCACCGGACTGTCGGTGCCGCCGGCAACGAGCAGGCCGGCATCGAGATAGGTCTTCACGGGAGTGACTTCGCTTGCGGTTTCCCAGCCCCAGTATTTCTTCAGCACAGGAGCAGCGAGATAAAGGTGATCCTGCGCCGAGACCGCGATATCGAGCGCCTTCAGGCGCGCCACCTGTTCGGGCCGCGAGATGAAGGCGTGCTCGACCGACCAGCGTTTGCCTTTGATGGACGTATCCTTGTCGGCCGCCGCATAGGCGTCGAGAACTTCATCAAGCGCGGCGTCGCCCACAGCGTGGGTGATGACGTGCCATCCCCCGCTGTTCAACTCGCGCACCACTTCGGTGTAAGCGTTAGGTGGCGAAACCGTGAGGCCGGTGAACGTGCCGCCTTTGCCATAAGGCTCGAGATACGGTTTTGACAGGTGACCGCCCTCAAATCCGCCGTCGACGAGCAGCTTCACGCCATCGACTTTCACCCAATCATCGCCTTCGTCCTGATGCGTTCCCCAGCTCTCGATGGCCTTGCGCGCGGCGTCCGCCGAGCGCAGCGAGAAGCCCGGCATGTAGACGGTCCAGCGTAAAGTCAGCTTATCCTCAGCCTCCGCCTGCTTCATCAGACGATAGGCCTGGATCATGTCGCCCTTGTAGGCGCCGGGAATGCGAAGCGCGGTCATGCCATAGGGAGCGACGGCTTTCTGGGTCGCGAGTATATCGTCCATGCTCACTGGTTTTGGACGCGGCAGCGTCACCATGGCCCTCGCTTCATCGAACAATTCGCCGGTCAACTCATCAGCATCGTTGCGGCTGATCTGCCCGCCCGCCGGCACCGGCGTATCCTTGGTGACGTTCCACTTCTTCAACGCAGTCGTGTTGAGGATGTATTCGTGGCCGCCGCGCACCAGCACCACGGGCTTGTTCGGTGCGGCCTGTTCGATCTCTTCGGCGGTCGGCAGGCGCTGCTCTTTCAGTTGCGCCTCGTGCCAGTCGGAATTGGAGACGATCACGGTGTCCGCGGGTGCTGCCGCAGCCGCGTTCGCAACCGTCGTCAAAAGCTCACCTAGAGAGCGCACGTGGCTGAGATCGACGCCGGGACCGCCACCTTCATTGTGAAAGTGGTCGTCGGTGATGCCCGGCGACACGAAGCGGCCCTTCAGGTCGATCACTTTGGTTTGCGGACCCACATAACGCCGCACGTCGCCATCGGTCCCGGCCGCCACGAAACGGTCGCCCGCGACCGCGAAACCTTGCACCACATGATCCGCTTCGTCGGCAGTAAAAACCTTGCCGTTGACGAAGACGGTGTCGGCGGGCGCAGGCGAGGCTGCCTGTGTCTGGGCTTGCGCGACGTTGGTTGCAGCGGTGAAGGCCGCGACGATCGCGAAACCGGTTCGCAGTTCGGTTCGCAGTTTCATGGGGCAATCCTTTTTATTCGTTGGTCGGAGAGAATTGGCGACGGCCGCCCGCCTCCGGACCAATAGCAGAGGGGCAGGGGCTTACAAAGCGGGCGTTGGACTGACTGGGCCGTTCGGCATTTCTCGACAATTTTCGGACCGATTTCGTTCAGACGGCGTTCAGCGGCCGCGTTGCTTCTTGAACGTGCGGAAGAGGACGATCTCAACGCGGAGTACGGAACCAATCGATCGTTCCTCTGTTAGGTGGCTTGGTCCTTCCCACCGCCGGCTGTCTCTCCCCTCATCACAGGAAGCATTCCTATGAAGTTCTTCAGATCGTCGGTTTTCGCCCTCATGTTGGGCGCAGCTATCCCCGCCTATCTGACCACGCCGGCGCAGGCCCAGCTTTCGGCCGATGTGAGTGTCGAGATCGCGCCGCCGCCGCTTCCCTATTACGAGCAGCCGATCATTCCGGCGGAGGGCTATATCTGGGTGCCTGGCTACTGGGCCTGGGATGCCAGCGACGCCGACTATTACTGGGTGCCGGGCACCTGGGTGCAGCCGCCGCAGCCCGAATTGCTGTGGACGCCAGCCTATTGGGGTTGGGTCGGCGGCCGTTACGTCTTCCAGCCCGGCTATTGGGGCCGGGAAGTCGGCTTCTACGGCGGCATCGATTACGGCTTCGGCTATACCGGCGACGGCTATTACGGCGGTCACTGGGACCATGGCGCATTCTTCTACAACCGCGCGGTCAACAACATCACGAATGTCAGGATCACCAACGTCTACAGCCAGACGGTGGTCGTGAACAACGCGGTCAATCGCGCGAGTTTCAACGGTGGAAATGGCGGCACAGCCGCACGGCCGACACCGCAGCAGGAAACCTTTGCGCGCGAGCGGCATGTCGAGGCGACGCCGGCACAGCGTCAGCACGTCGAGGCCGCCGGCAAGGACCGCGCGTTGTTCTCGAAACAGAATCACGGCGAGCCTGCGGTCGCGGCCACCGCGCGCCCCGGTGTGATGCAGGGTGAAGGCGTCACGCGGGCGAGCCGCACGCCGGTTTCCACCGGCGGAGCGCCGGGTCGCGAACCCGGCCGGCAGGAAGAGTCGCCGCGTCCAGGACAGGAGCCGCCGCGCGCGACTGAGACGGGCCGCGAGCCTCCGAGGGCGGAAGAAAAAACGCCCGCTGCTGAAGAGCCGCGGCGTCCGGCACAGGAAGCGCCAAGGGTTGAGGAGCGCCGCCCGGCGGAAGCGGCGCCCAGGGAAGCGCCGAAAGCTGCGGAGCCGCGTCCGGTTGAGGCGCCTCGCGAGCCGCCGAAAGCCGAACCCAGGGTCGAAGAGCGCCGAGCGGCGCCGCCACCAGAACCGGCACGGCCTCCCGCCGCGCGCGAACAGCCGCCACGGATGGCGCCTCCGGCGGCTCGTCCGCCTGCGCCGCGGCCCGAGCGTGAGGAAGAAAGAAAGTAACGCGTCAGGCGCGATACGATCGCATGGGTAGAAATTGCGTCGGTTACCGTTAGGTAGCCGACGCAATGATCGTTCCGGGCCATGTCCACCGTTGAGAAAAAAAGAGCAAGCGTCGCCGTTCTCGCGGCGCGGATGGCCCGAGCTTTTGCCAGACAAGGTCCCTCGCTAAAGTGAGGGCGCAGGGAAAGCCGGGTGCCCGTTGCGCCCGCAGCCTCGTATGCAAAAGTAAAAAGCATACGAGTTAGTCACCACAGGTACTGCCGGATCACCCGGCTTTCCCCGCGCGACGGGTTGACGGCTTATTCCATGTTCTCCCCGGAGACCGGCTTTATTGTCTCCGTCGCCGGCGCAATGCGAAGCATTGTCGCCAGCTTGACGCCAGCATCGGGGCGACAGCACCGCATGGCTTTGCCGTACGCGACAGTATCGTTCGTCTTTTCGACACTGTCGCGTCCATCGCATCCCGCGCCCAACGTTCGTGACGATCGCGAAACGCCCCTCATGAGGGCGCGAGACGTTGCGGATTCTGCCGGTGATTTGGGGAGGCGATCAACTGCGGCACATTGGCACGACGGGCAAATCACCTGTCGTGCTTTGACGGTGGGTCAAGGGCATGCTGTCATTCCGGGGCGCGAGCGTAGCGAAGGACCCCGTAAAATCCATAACCACGATCGAGTTCGGCGCGGCGTTGTCGGCTTGTGACATTCGTTGAACGTGTCCGACTAGCCGGACGACGTCCGCTTTTGAGAGGAGAGCCGACATGCCATTCGGGGCTGAGCCACTTCCGTTTTTTGACCCTGAGCGGACATTCTGCGAGGCAACTGACGATTCCAACTGGTCAGAACAAGCCGTTAACGGAGACGTAGCCGTTCCCGCTACCATGCGAAACAGGCCCCATCCCAAGAGCGTCACGGTTTAAGACGAGACGCAAAC
>DATHPL010000517.1:0-6704 GCA_035483915.1 Bradyrhizobium sp. | reverse complement strand
ACCGAAGCTCATATCAAGGAAGCGTTTCGGCTCTCTCCCCGCGATATCTTTGCCTTTCGCTGGCTGCACTATGTCGGCATTGCCAAGCAAATGCTCGGCGACAACGCCAGGGCGGCGGTCTGGCTACGCCGGTCGCTTGAGGCCAATCGGAATTATCCGCTGGCGTATTTCCAGCTTGCCGCCTCGCTTGCCCAGCTCGATCAGCTGGAGGAGGCGCGGGCGGCGGTGCAAGCCGGGCTTGCGCTCGATCCAGCCTTCACCCTTCGCCGCACGCGAGGAAGAATGAGCGACGATCCAGCCTACCGCGCGGGCAGCAAGCGCATTTATGAAGGCATGCGTCTCGCCGGTGTGCCGGAGGAATAAAAGGCCTTTGGTCTTCAATCAGGCCTGAGCGGCGAACAGATCCCATTTTCCGGGAATGCCCTTGAGTTCATGCGATCCGCGCTCGGCGAACTTCAGGCCCGCACCCGCGACGAGATCGGTCACGACCCGCGAAACCAGGACTTCGCTGGCTTGCGCCTGCGCCATGACGCGGGCGGCAGCGTGGATGGCGATGCCGCCGACGTCGCGGTCCCGCAGTTCGATCTCGCCGGTGTGAAGGCCTGCCCGGAGTGGCAGTCCGATTTGTCCGGCAGCGGCGCTGAACGCCAGCGCGCAGCGGACCGCGCGGCCGGGACCATCGAAGGTCGCGAGGATTCCATCGCCGGTCGTCTTGACGAGATTGCCCCGGAACTTCTCGACCGTTTGCCGCGCGATCGCATCGTGGTGGTCCAGCAAGCCGCGCCAGGCCTGATCGCCCATCGCGGCTGCGCTACGCGTGGAATCGACGATGTCGGTGAACAATACGGTCGCAAGAATACGCTCGATCTCGATCGAGGAGCGATCGCGGCTTCCGGTGACGAACTCCTCGATATCGCCGAGAAATTCTTCGACATCGCCGGACCAGAAGACATGGTCATCACCCGGATATTCGACGAATTTGGCGTCCGGTATCTGGCCCGCGAGCGCGCGGCCTGCCGCGACGGGCACCTGAAGGTCGCCCGTGCGATGCAGAACGAGGGTTGGAACCCGGATACTGGAAAGGATCGGGCGAACATCGATTTTTGCGTTCAGCAGCGCAATCGCCTTGATTGCGCCGGGACTGGCCGAAAGCCGTTCGATCTTGGCGAGTACGTTGATCCCTTGCGGCTTTGCGATCAGGCTCGGCCATGACGTCTTGAGCCATTCACCGGTGCCCCAGGTCTTGAGACGTTCATTGATTTGCGCTTCGAGATCGCCGGCCGTCGTCGAGAGTGCAAATCCGCCGAACAGTAGAAGCTTCGAGGCCCGCTCCGGATAGCTAGCCGCAAACAACACGCTCATCGCGCTGCCTTCGGAGAACCCCATCACCGCGGCGCGTTCGGAGCCGACCGCGTCCATCACCGCGCGGACGTCATCCATGCGCTCTTCCAGCGAAGGCGCACCGGATACCCTGTCGGATAGACCCTGTCCTCGCTTGTCAAAGGTGATCACGCGCGCGAATTTGGAAAGACGTTTCAGAAACGCCGTGTATCCCGGCGTTTCATGAAAGAATTCGACGTGCGAGACCACGCCGGGCACCATCACGAGATCGATCGGCGCCTCGCCCATCACCTGATACGCGATGCTGACGTCACCATTGAGCGCGTAACGAGTCGCGGGCAGGACAAAGTCGTTCATACGGTGAAAGCTCGTTCGAAACCGAGCGAAGCATAGCCGGGCGGGAAGAAGCCCGCCAGAGGCGGGCTCATTGCGATCCGAACGGAACTTTGACTGCCGGTCGACGCAGGCTCTCTACTGCACCACCACCGTGGTGCCGACCGAAACGCGATTGTAGAGATCGGTGACGTCCTCATTGGTCATGCGGAAGCAGCCGGAGGATACCGCGTGACCGATCGTTTCGGGTTCGTTGGAGCCGTGGATGCGGTAGAGTGTCGAGCCCAGATATATCGCACGCGCGCCAAGCGGGTTTTCGATGCCGCCGGCCATGAAACGCGGCAGGTCGGGACGCCGTCGCCGCATTTCGGACGGTGGGGTCCAGCTCGGCCATTCCTTCTTGGCCGTGATCCGGTGGGTGCCGGTCCAGCGGAAGCCGTCGCGGCCGACGCCGATGCCGTAACGCAGCGCCTCGCCATTGCCCAGCATCAGATAAAGCCGCCGTTCGGAGGTCGAGATGTAGATGCTGCCCGGCGCCAGCGCGATCGGAGCGCTGACCCGCTCGCGCGGGATCGGGCCTGAGCCGTTGCCGCCGAAATAATCGGAGCCGGGCCCGTAATAGGGCATGCCTCGTTGCTGCATTCCTGGCTGCTGCATCATTGGCTGCTGCTGCTGGCGGCCGCGGAAATTGAAGAAGTCGTCGTCCATGGTGGCTCGGGCGGAGGAGGTGCCGGCCACGATCGTCAGCGCCACGATCAGATAAGCAAATATCCGGGTCATCGGGTTCCTCGCATTAAGCTTGACGAGCAAGCAGGGCATATCGGGGCTATTTTCGCAAGCAAACGTGACGGATTTCAAATGGTGCGGTTAAAATTGCGCTTGCTCTTGGGTGCCGATGGCAGCCATGCGCCCAAAATCCGTGTTGCCTCCGCCGGACCCCTTTGAC
The DNA here is from genome assembly GCA_035483915.1 of Bradyrhizobium sp. Lineage (GTDB taxonomy): Bacteria > Pseudomonadota > Alphaproteobacteria > Rhizobiales > Xanthobacteraceae > Bradyrhizobium. The sequence continues at coordinate 4,084 of DATHPL010000517.1, read as the reverse complement.
GAATGACGTCAGGAATGATTGATCTGGAAGCCTATCGAGGCCTTGAACCCCGAACGGGAGCGAAAGAATGAACGGTGCGGAAAGTCTGGTGCGGACCCTGGTCGCGGGTGGGGTCGACGTCTGTTTCACCAATCCCGGCACCTCGGAAATGCATTTCGTCGCAGCGCTGGATCGCGTGGAAGGCATGCGCTGCGTGCTCGGCCTGTTCGAGGGCGTGGTGACGGGAGCTGCCGACGGCTATTTCCGCATGAAGGGCACGCCGGCCTCGACGCTGCTGCATCTCGGCCCGGGCCTCGCCAACGGGCTTGCCAACCTGCACAACGCCAAGAAGGCGCATTCCGGCATCGTCAATATCGTCGGCCAGCATGCGACCTATCACATCGGCTACAACGCGCCGCTCACCTCCGATATCGAGGGCCTGGCCCGGCCGATGTCGGAATGGGTACGCACTTCGCCGGATGCCAAGTCCGTCGCCGCCGATGGCGCAGCCGCCATTGCCGCCGCCAAAAGTGCCCCGCCGCAGATCGCCACGCTGATCTTGCCCGCCGATACCGCCTGGAACGAAGCCGACGGCATCGCGCAGGTCCAGCCGCCAAAGCAGCAGCCGGGTTTTTCCGCCGACGCCGTCGAGAAGGCCGCCAAGACACTGCATTCGGGCGGCACGCAGAATCTGCTGCTGATCACCGGCAATGCGCTGACCGAGCGCGGTCTGGCGCTGGCGCAGCAGATTGCCGGCAAGACCGGCTGCAAGGTGATGGGCCAGACCTATCACCCGCGCATGGCGCGCGGCCGCGGCCGGTTCTCGATCGACCGCATTCCCTATGTGATCGAGCAGGCGCTGCCGCTGCTCAAGGACTTCAAGAACATCATCCTGGTTGAGGCCAACGACCCGATCGCCTTCTTCGCCTATCCGAACAAGCCGAGCCATCTGAAACCCGATGGCTGCGAGGTTCAACGCCTGACCGCGTGGGGCGAGAACTCGGTCGCGGCGCTGGAAGCACTGAGCGATGCGCTCGGCGCCAAGCCTTCCGACGTCAAGCCGCAAAAGCTCACCGAACTCAACAAGCCGACCGGGCCGCTCAACCATGCCTCGATCGCGCAGGCGATCGCGTGCGCTATCCCGGAAAACGCGATCATCGTCGATGAATCCATCACCACCGGTCGCGGCTTCTTTCCGCCGACGGCGGCGGCCGCCCCCCATGACTGGTTGCAGAACATGGGCGGCTCGATTGGGTTTTCGACGCCGGTGGCGACCGGTGCGGCGGTGGCATGCCCCGACCGCAAGGTGATCTGCATGGTGGGTGACGGCAGTGCGATGTACACCATCCAGTCGCTGTGGACGCAGGCGCGCGAAGGCCTCAACGTCGTCACGATCGTGTTCGCCAATCGCATCTATCAGATCCTGCGCGGCGAATTCGACGGGGTCGGCGCCGGTGCGCCGGGTAACCGCGCCATGGACATGCTGAAGATCGACAACCCGACGCTGGACTTCGTCGGGCTTGCGAAAAGCATGGGCGTTGCGGGACGCGCGGTGACCACGGCAGACGAATTCAACGTGGCCTTGGCGGAAGCGATCGCCGAGCCCGGGCCGCGGCTGATCGAAGTGCGGATGTGAGCTGAGTGTGTCCGCATTGGTTCCCCGTCATGCCCGCGCTTGTCGCGGGCATCCACGTCTTAAGCATCAGCATTAAGAAAGGCGTGGATGGCCGGGACAAGCCCGGCCATGACGAGATAGCATCAATCGGCCGAAATTGTTGTTGAAGCGAAATCGCCGCGCTTCATGAGATTAGCGGGGCCCAGATGCACACCGAGCTGGACAAGGTTGTCGCCGCGCTGAAGGAGTTTTACGCGCACGAGGCCTTCCTGTTTGAGCACGATCTCGGCGAGCGTACCCTGACGCATCGGCTTGCGTTGCATGTCGAACGGCAGTTTCCGGATTTCGAGGTCGATTGCGATTTCGACCGGCTCGGTCCGCGAACCCTGAACATGCCGCGCGGCTCGATCGTGTCGACCGACGACCATCTCGGCAAATCGATCTATCCCGACATCGTCGTGCACCAGCGCAGCGTTCCCAATAATCTGATCGCGATTGAGGTCCGGAAGGCCGGCAATCATCAGCCGCTGGAACACGACCGGCAGAAGCTGCGCGCCTTGACCGATCCGCACATCTGGTTTGCCTACTGGATCGGCGTGCTGCTGACGCTTGGAAAGAACAATGTCACGTCAGTGGAAGTCTATGCGTCGGGCCAACACGATCCCAAAATGTCCGGCGTGTTGGCCGAGCTATTGAAAGAGGCTGATATCGGCGCGGCGTGAACGGTGCGCGAACGAGTCACTGCGTCGGATGGCTGGCCTTTTCCCGCATCCGGTAGAATTTGAGCGCCGTTCGCGCGGTCGCCGGCTGCAGCCGGTAGAAATTGGCGAAGGTCACGTCGAGTTGCTGCCGGGAAGAGCCGTTGACGCCGGCATGCATCAGCAAAAGCTTCATCGTCGTCGCCCAGGAGATGTCGAGCGCGCGGGCAAGAACGACGATCTGCTCGGTCTGGTTCTGCACCAGCGCGCGTTCCACGACGCCGACCGGCAGGTCGCACATCAGAGCGAGCGCGGCGACCACCTTGTCGAAATTTCCTTCGTCGGCGAAGGCCAGTAGCTGCGGCTCATTCAATCTGCCCGAAGCGTTCAGCTCACGCACCTGGTTGGAGGCCAGCGAAAACTCGTTGGAGCCGGCGCGCGCCTTGGTCTGGATGTCGTCGGTCGCCTGGGCGACCATCGACTTGATCAGTTCGGCGCGGCGGGGATCGGCTTCCACCAGCTGGTTCTTGACCGCCTCGGAGGCGTCGACGAACAGCTTGACGAGGTTTTGCCGCGGAATATCCGGGCGGGCCCACACGCACAGAGCAAGGTCGCCGTCGTCGCGCGCCTTCCGGATCAGGGTGGACACCCCGAATTCGGAGAATTTCGCCCCGGCATTATGCGCCGTCGACGAGACCACCGCGCTATTGCCGCGGTCCACCAGCACGTCGGTCACGGCTTCGACCAGGATCTTGCGGGTCGAGATCGCCAGCAGATGGTCCTGGCTTTGGGTCTTGGCGGTGTCGACCAGCATGTCGACGTCGAGGCGCTCGCTGTGGGTGAGGAGGGGGCCGGCGACCTCGATCGCGGCATCGGATGCCAGCACGCGAACGACCCCGCGCGGCGCATCGGGGAGTTTTGCGATGCGGCTGCCGAATTGCGCACGGGCCGCCCTTTCGATGTTTTCGAGGAGCCTGCCCATCACGACATCGAACAGCGCGATCTGATCGTCGGAAAACGACCCGGACCGCAGCACGAAAAGGTCGGTCACCCGGCGCAGGACCTCGGCGCGCCGCGCCAGATCCCTGTTGCCAAGCGCGTTCTCGAGTTGATCGATCAAACCGCCCTGCGAATCCGTTTGCGCGCTCATGGCCAAATCCGAAAAGAGTCCCCCGCTCAGGCCACCATATTTTGTTTAACCGAGGGATAACGGATGGTGAAATCGATCTCGGAAGCCGGCACCGCCCGGCTGAAAAGGTAACCCTGGGCGAGGTCTACGCCCGCGATGCGCATATATTCGAACTGCTCCTCGGTCTCGATGCCCTCCACGGTCGTGAGCTTGTCGAGGCCTTTCGCGAGTGCGAGCACCGAGGACACCACTGCGGCGTAGTCGCGGCGTTCCAGGACGCCGTGGGTGAAGGTCCGGTCGATCTTGATCTTGTCGAACGGAAAAGTCGTCAGATACGTCACCGACGAATAGCCGGTGCCGAAATCGTCCAGCGCCAGCGAGATGCCGAGGTTCTTGAGCTGGCGGATCGTTGCCAGATGGGCTTCCTGATTTTCCAGGAGCGAGGTTTCGGTAATCTCCAGCTCCAGCCGCTCCGGATCGAGGCCGCTCTCGACCAGTGCGCACAGGATGACCTCAAAAAGATTGCCTCTCTTGAACTGCACGGCTGAAATGTTGATCGCGAGCCTGATATGCGAAGGCCATTGGGCAGCGTCGTTACAAGCCTGTTGCAGGATCCACTCGCCGATCGGCACGATCAGGCCGCTCGATTCGGCGAGCGGAATG
>DATHPL010000516.1:0-4186 GCA_035483915.1 Bradyrhizobium sp. | reverse complement strand
CATGGAAACACTGATGCTGCCGTTCTCACCGCGTTTCATCGTTCTCACGATATGCTCCGTGGTGACAGCGCTGCTCCTTGGCATCGGCATCGTCGACCACAAGGTGTTCGACCTGGTCGTCATTCCGTTGGTGATCTTTGGCGCCCTCACGCTGCTCGGTATTCGCGATCTGACGCAGAAGAGTCACGCGGTGTTGCGCAACTATCCGATCTCCGCGCATCTGCGTTTTCTGCTCGAGGAAATCCGTCCCGAGATGCGGCAGTATTTCTTTGAGAGCGAGAAGGACGGCATGCCGTTCTCCCGCGACACCCGCGCGGTGATCTACCAGCGGGCCAAGATGGTGCTCGACAAGCGGCCATTCGGCACTCAGGAAGACGTCTATCGCGATGGCTATGAGTGGATTCACCACTCGGTGGCGCCGAAGGTTCACGCCGACCAGAATTTCCGCGTGACCATCGGCGGCCCTGATTGCAGCAAGCCCTACTCGGCATCGGTCTTCAATATTTCAGCGATGAGTTTTGGCGCGCTGAGCCCCAACGCGGTGCGCGCGCTTAATGCCGGCGCCAAGAAAGGCGGCTTCGCCCACGATACCGGCGAAGGCGGTTTCAGCCCCTATCATCGCGAGAACGGCGGCGACATCATCTGGGAAATCGGCTCCGGCTATTTCGGTTGCCGCAACCGCGACGGTAGCTTCAACCCGGACGAATTCGCCCGTGTCGCCGCCGACGACCAGATCAAGATGGTCGAGCTCAAGATCAGCCAGGGCGCCAAGCCCGGCCATGGCGGGGTGCTTCCGGCGGCGAAGGTTTCCGAGGAGATCTCGCGAATCCGCGGCGTCGCCATGAACGAGGATTGCATCTCGCCGGCGACGCACCGGGCGTTTTCGACGCCGCTGCAGATGATGGCCTTTATCGGCGAGATGCGCCGGCTGTCCGGCGGCAAACCGGCCGGCTTCAAGCTGTGCATCGGCCACCCCTGGGAATTTTTGGCGATCTGCAAGGCGATGCTGCAAACTGGCATCTATCCCGACTTCATCGTGGTTGACGGCAATGAAGGCGGCACGGGCGCAGCGCCGCTCGAATTCATGGATCACATGGGCATGCCGATGCGCGAGGGCGTCAATTTCGTCCATAACGCGCTGGTCGGCATCAATGCGCGCAGCCGCATACGGATCGGGGCGTCCGGCAAGATTGCGACCGCCTTCGACATGGCACGCGCGATGGCGATCGGCGCCGACTGGTGCAATTCGGCAAGGGGTTTCATGTTCGCGCTCGGCTGCATTCAGTCACTGAGCTGCCACACCGATCGCTGCCCGACCGGGGTCACCACGCAAGATCCCTCGCGCAATCGCGCTTTGTTCGTGCCGCACAAGCTCGAACGGGTCCACAATTACCACCACGCCACGCTGCATGCGCTGGCCGAACTTCTGGCCGCCGCCGGCCTCGATCACCCGCAGGACTTGCGGCCGATCCACTTCTCGCAGCGGACGTCGACGACCGAAGTGCAGACCTTCGCCAAGCTCTATCCGTCGCTGCGGCCGGGCGAATTGATCGACGGCACTAGCGATTCAAGATTCCGCGACGCCTGGGCGATGGCGCGGGCAGATAGCTTTGCGCCGGTGATCTGAGGCCGATCGCGCCTCAGTGCGGATTTTCCAGACTGAAGGTTTCCGACTGTTCGTCATAGGCGAACAGCTCGGCGTAACGTCCCCATGATATGATCGTCTTGAGGGTTTCGTCGGCTGCGCCCTCGCTCATATAGTCCTCGAGCTCGTTGCGGAAGCGCGCCTCGGGTGCGGTATGCGAGGGCCGCTCGTCGAGCACGCGCTTGATCAGGCCGATGACCGGCACGTAGTTGGTCATGTGCTCGGCGAACAGCCGTTTGCGCGCGTCGGTCTCCATCGTCGCAAAACGCTTTCCGGCATCGGTCAGCATCAGGTCGCCTTCGCTCAACTGGGCGAAGCGCAGCAGTTGCAGGGATTCGCCGAGGTGGAAGATTTCGTCGGCCTCGAGTTGCAGGTGGCCGGCCAGAACCGGCAAGTCGGCATGCCCGTTATAGGGCGGCGCGGCGAGCGTTTCGATCAGACCCGACAGCACGTTGGACGACACATGATTGAGGATCATGCCGACGCCGGTGCCATGGATGCCTTCGATCGCAGGCGTTTTGGGCTCCGGCCGCTGCGTCATGCGGGCATAGATGCTGTCGACTAATTGGCGGAAGGTCGGATCGAGGCGGTTGCGCGGATGTGGCAGATCGACCTTGATCTCCGCGGCGACGCGGCCGGGATTGGATGAAAAGACCAGGATGCGGTCGCACATCAGCACCGCTTCCTCGATATTGTGCGTCACCATCAGCACGGATTTGATCGGCAGCCGGCCTTCGATCCAGAGATCGATCAGGTCGGTGCGCAGCGTTTCGGCGGTCAGCACGTCGAGCGCCGAGAACGGCTCGTCCATCAAAAGAAGGTCCGGATGCACGACGAGGGCCCGGGCAAAGCCGACGCGCTGGCGCATGCCGCCCGACAATTCCTTCGGGTAGGCGGATTCAAATCCGTCAAGGCCGATCAGGTCGATCGCCGCCAGCGCGCGCTTGCGGCGCTCGGCGCTTTCCACGCCAAGGGCTTCAAGGCCGAGTTCGACGTTTTGCAGCACCGTCAGCCACGGAAACAAAGCGAACGACTGGAACACCATCGAGACGCCGTTCGGCGGTCCTGCGATGGTTTCGCCGCGGCACTTGGCATCGCCCGAGGAGGGCGCGATCAGCCCGGCGATGATGCGCAACAGCGTGGACTTGCCCGAACCGGAGCGGCCCAGCAGGCCGACGATCTCGCCCGAGCGGATGGTGAGATCGACTTTTTCAAGAACCAGCAGTTCCTCGCCGCTGCCTTTCGGAAACGAGCGGCATACGCTGCGGATGTCGAGCAGGGTGGCTTCTTTGGAAGTGTCGAGCATGGGCTTTCCTTAAGATTTACCCGAGGCGAAGGCGGCGTTCTCCGAAAGCGTAGAGCGGTCTCCAGAGCAGGCGGTTGAACAGCGTCACCAGAATGCACATTACAGCGATGCCGAGCACCACGCGCGGAAAATCCCCGGCTTCGGTGGCGTTGGCTATATAGGCACCGAGGCCCTTGGCCGTCAGATGGGTGTCGCCCCAACTGGCAACTTCAGCCACGATGGAGGCGTTCCATGAGCCGCCCGAGGCAGTGATGGCGCCGGTGATGTAATAGGGGAAGATGCCCGGCAAGATCGCTTTGATCCACCATCGCCAGCCACGCAAGTGGAAGCTGCCGGCGGCCTCGCGCAGGTCGGATGGGAACGCGCTCGCACCCGCGATGACATTGAACAGGATGTACCACTGGGTGCCGAGGATCATCAGCGGGCTGAGCCAGATATTCGCGTTCAGGCCGTAGCGCACGATGATCACCACGAAGACCGGAAAGGCGAGGTTCGCGGGAAACGCGGCCAGGAATTGCGCCAACGGCTGGACGCGTTCGGCCAGTTTCGGCCGAAGCCCGATCCATACGCCAATCGGCACCCAGATCATCGACGCGAGCGCAATCAGCACGACGACGCGAGCCAGTGTGATGAAACCATCGCCTATGGCTGCGACGACGTCCGAGAGGCTTAGCGTCGCCGACATGAATTGATAGGCGCGCCAGCCGGCGTAACAGGTCGCGACAGCGATCACCGCCAGCCACAGCGCGTCGACCACACGCGAGGGCGGGCCGGATCTGACCGGGACCTTCAGGCTGCCCGGGATCGCCAGATGCAGATTCGAAATAGCCTTATTGAGAGCCGCGAACGGAAGCGTCAGCGCCCGAAGCGCCCGTGTGCGGCGGAACAGGTCGAGCATCCAGGAGGTCGGCGCCGTGGCTGAGGCGGTCTGTTCGAACCGAAACTTGTCGGCCCAGGCAACAACGGGGCGAAACATCAACTGGTCGTAGGCAATGATCACCAGCAGCATGGTCAGGATCGCGTAGCCGATCGCCGGCAAATTCTGTTTTTCGATGCCGAGCGCAACGTAAGAGCCGATGCCGGGCAAGGTGACCGTGGTGTTGCCGACGGTGATCGCCTCCGACGCCACGACGAAAAACCAGCCGCCTGACATCGACATCATCGTGTTCCAGATCAGACCGGGCATGGCGAAGGGCACGTCGAGCCGCCAGAAGCGCTGCCATCCCGACAGATGA
>DATHPL010000515.1:0-25305 GCA_035483915.1 Bradyrhizobium sp. | reverse complement strand
GGAAAGCTCGGCAAGGTCGTCGAATACACCTCCTATCCGGAAGCCTATCAGGATCTCGCGCTCGGCCGTGTCGATTACGTCGTCAACACCGTGATCAACCTGCAGACGCTGGTCGTCGAAAAACCCGGCACGTTTGAATTGGGTCAGGCTGTCTCCGGCAAATCGTACCCGGCCTGGGCCGTCGCCAAGGGCAATACCGAGCTGCTCAATTTCCTGAACGGCTTTATTGCCAAGGAAAAGGAAAGCGGCCGCTTTGCCGAGTTGCAGAAGAAGTGGTTCGGCGATTCCTTTCCGAATCTGCCGACGAAGTGGGACCCCGAGTTCTAATCCAAGGTTCGGCTGATCGGTCATGAGCTGGGGCGATCTGCTGGCCATTCTTCAGGGTGCCGTCGTGACAGTGACGCTGTCATTCGCCGGCATCCTGATTGGCTCGCCAATCGGCCTCGCCTTGGCGGTCGTGCGTTGGGCCGATGTGCCGATCGCTGCGCGTGTCGTGGCCGTCTATGTCAGTATCCTGCGCGCGACACCGCTGGTGACGCTGCTTCTCCTGCTGTTCTTTGCGCTGCCCAATATCGGGATCGCGGTCGACCCGATCTCGGCTGCGATTCTCGGTCTGGTCATGAGTACCGCCGCATTCAACTGCGAAGTCTGGCGCGCGTCGCTGATGAATTTTCCGAAAGACCAATACGAGGCGGCACAGTCGGTCGGTATGAACGCAACCCTCAGATTCCGCCGGATCTTGCTGCCGCAAATCGCACGGGCCAGCCTTCCCGGCCTCGTCAACGAGATGTCGCTGTTGATCAAGGTGACGCCAGCACTCGCGGTGGTCGGCGTGGTCGATATCACGCGGGCGGCGGTACGGATCGGCGCCGAGACCTACGATCCGCTGCCGCCTTTCCTGGTCGCGATCGCGCTCTATGCGCCGATCGTGTTCCTGCTGGTTTTGCTGCAACGCTGGATCGAACGACGTCAGATCAGGGTTGAAGCGGCATGATCCATGATTTCGGCATCGTCTGGAGCGAGCGCAGCCTGCTGCTAAGCGGGCTTGGCAATACCGCCATCCTGTCGGTGCTGTCGGCTGTCACGGCGTTGCTGATCGGATTTATCCTGACGCCGGCGCTGATGTCGAAGCGTGCCTGGCTCGCCTGGACGGTACGCAGCTTTGTCGACGGCATGCGCTGCCTGCCGTTCCTGCTGCTAGCCTATGTCGTCTATTATGGCTTGCCGTCGCTCGGGCTTCGGCTGGACAACTGGACTTCCGGGCTTGCGGCGCTGACGATCTACAACGCGGCCTACATGGCCGAAATCCTGCGCGGGGCCTGGGCCGCGCAGCCGCGTGAGCCGATCGAGGCCGGCGTCGCCTTCGGGTTTTCGAACCTTTCGCTGTTTCGTCGCATTGTCCTGCCACCCTTGTTGCTTGCGGCGGGGCCGGTGATCGGCAATCAGATGATCCAGATCGTCAAGGACAGCGCCTTTCTGACCATCATCGCGTTGCCTGAACTGACCCATGCGGCGGCCTCCATTCAATCGCGGCATTATGTTCCGTTTGCAGCTTTCATCACCGCAGTGTTCCTCTATTGGGGCCTGTGTCTCATCATCGAGGCAGGCGTAAGCACGATCGACCGCATGGCGGCGACAAGACGCTAGTGGAGGGTGCGAATGTTAGAATCGGACCACTGGGAGCCGTGATGAGAGACGTCACCAAAGTTCTCGACGTCGTCGGAATATCCAAGCGTTTCGGCGATCTCGAAGTGCTGCGCGACATCAGTTTCCAGGTTCAGAAGGGCGAGACCGTCTGCGTGCTGGGCCCCTCGGGCTCCGGCAAGTCGACGCTGTTGCGCTGTATCAACTGGCTTGAACGCCCGGATGCCGGCCAAATCTATCTCAACGGCAAGGAGGTCGGCATCACCGGTGGCGGCGTCGTCATGGGCGACCGAGAGCTGTCGCAGATCCGGACCCATATCGGCATGGTGTTTCAGCATTTCGCGCTCTGGCCGCATCTAACGGTGCTGCAAAACCTGATGGAAGCGCCGATCCAGGTGCAGAGGCGGCCCAAGGCCGAGGTGAGAGAGGAAGCGCTGGCGTTGTTGGCCAAGGTCGGCCTCAGCGACAAGCGTGACGTTTTCCCGGCCAAGCTCTCAGGCGGGCAAAAGCAGCGCGTCGGCATTGCGCGGGCGTTGGCGATGCGGCCGGACCTGCTGCTGTTCGACGAACCGACCAGTGCGCTCGATCCGGAATTGGTTGGCGAGGTCCTGGTCGTGATGCGGGAACTTGCGCGCGAAGGCATGACCATGGTGATCGTGACCCACGAGATGGGTTTTGCGCGTGAAGCCGCCACGCGGGTGCTGTTTCTGGATCATGGGCGTGTGGTCGAGACGGGACCACCAGAGCAATTTTTCTCCAATCCCGAAACCGACCGCGCGCGCCAGTTCATTCAGCGATATGCCGGAGAGACCGCCAGCGGCAGGCGTTGAATAAAAGCCTGCGAGGGAGTTCGCGAATGGATCCGATTTTTCACTTTCTACCCGACGCGCCAAAACCGGTCGCGCCTTACAGCCACGCGGTCGAAGCAGGCCCCTTTGTATTTGTGACGGGACAATTGGCGACCGATCCGGACGATGATTCGACCCCGATTCCGCACGGTATCGAGGCGCAGACCCGCAAAGTCATGGACAATCTGGCGCGCGTGCTCAGAGGATGCGGGATGTCCTTTGCCAACGCTGTGTTTGTCCGGATCTATCTCACCGATTTCAAGCGCGACTATGCACCGATGAACGCCATCTTCTCGAGCTATTTCACCGACGGCCGCCGCCCCGGCCGAACGACCGTGGGCGTCACCGATCTCGCTCGCGGCGGCATTGTCGAGATCGATCTGATCGCGTTTAGACCGTGAGGGGACCCATGGAAAATCTGATTGAAATTCCGGCGCGGCGCGGCAAGGCCGCTTTCGTCTCGGCGGGTCAAATTGTGAGCGTCGTCAATACCCATGGCGAACAGGTCGTCGACACCTGGGCCTTCAACCGGACCGACCTTGGCGAGTTCATGTCGAATGAACATACCCGCGCCCATAGCCTGCATCTGGTGCCGAAGCCCGGCGACGTGCTGCGCACCAACAAGCGGCGGCCGATCCTGACCTTGATGGAAGATACTTCAGGCGGTGTTCACGACACGCTGATCGCCGCCTGCGACCGCTATCGCTACGCGTTTCTCGGCGTCGAGGGCCACCACGACAACTGCACGGATAATCTCTTTGCCGGCATGGCCGAACTTGGCCTGGTGCCGCCGGAGGTGCCGAGCCCGCTCAACCTGTTCATGAATATTCCCTGGGACAAGGAGGGGACGCTGGGTTTCGCGGCGCCGCCACGGCCGGTGCCGGGTGGTTACGTCCGCCTGCGCGCGGAGATGGATCTCGTCATCGCCTTCTCGGCCTGCCCGCAAGACATCCTGCCGATCAACGGCAAGGCGGGAAAGCCGGTCGAGGCTCATTTCACGGTTAGCGGATAGCATTTCGGAGCAGATCAAAGATGGCCCAGACCCGAGAGCAGATTGCCGAAAACCGGCGCCGCTACGATGAACTTCGCGCCGCGGGGCAGGAGTTGACGCCGAAGGGATTGCCGGAGCCAACCGCGCTCAACGGCGCGCCGATTGCGCCCGATGCGGTAATCCACCGCGAGACGGTGCCGTTCGGCTGGTACACCACCTTGCTCCTGCGCCGGGGTGAGGCGCTGCGGATCATCGATGATGCGGGCCGGGCCAGCGTATCGCTGCTGGCGTGGCGTGAGGAGGATCCGTCCGAGCGGATCAATTGCGCCGACACCATCAAGGTGCAGTGGAGTGCCGCGATCTCGAAAGGCCGCGTGATCCTGTCCGATATGGGGCGCGCAGCGTTTTCACTGATCGAGGACACCTGCGGGTCGCACGATCTTCTGGTCGGCGGCTCGACGCCTGCTTCTGTGCTTGCCTCGTCTGGTGTGAGCGGGCGCAATACGCAAGAAAACTTTCTGGCGGCCGTCTCCAAGATCGGGCTCGGCGTTCGCGACATTTCGCCGTGCATCACATTTTTCGCGCCGGTCGCGCTCGACGATGCGGGACGCTTTCTTTGGAAAGAGGGTCGCAAGCGCGCGGGCGATTTTGTCGACCTGCGCGCGGAAATGAATCTGATCGTCGCGGCTTCCAATTGTGCGCACCCGCTCAATCCATCGCAATCTGCCGGCGGCACCACTACGCTGATCAAGCATCGCGTGCCGGCAGCGAGCCGGGACGACCTGTGCCGAACGGCCTCGCCGGAGGCCATGCGCGCCTTCGCCTTTACGGACCGGCTCTACGCTTAAAGGAGAATTGTCGCATGACCGATGCCGCTATTTCGGATTTGACCTATGCTTTCGACATCCCCTCGGAACGGCCGTGGTCGCGCGTGCTGAAAAAAGGGCAGACACTGCGGATCATCGACAGCGAGGGCCAGCAGGCGGTCGATGCCTTGCTCTATTGCGCCGACGATCTGGCCGAGCGTTACTCTTCGCAGGATACGCTGCGTGTTCAGGGCTCCGCCTACATCGAACTCGGGACGCGGCTGATTTCCAACAAGGGCCGCGTGATGGCGAGCATCACCGCCGATTCCTGCGGCCGGCACGATACGTCGGCGGGTTGCTGCTCCTGTGAAAGCAATGCGGTCCGGTTTGGCGAGCCGACAAAATACCAGCACGCCTGCCGCGAGAATTTCATTCTCGAACTGTCGAAACACGGTCTCACCAAGCGCGACATCGTTTCCAACCTGAATTTCTTCATGAATGTGCCGATCGACCCTTCCGGAAATTTCACGGTGGTCGATGGAATCTCCGCACCGGGCAATCATGTCGATGTCACGGCGGAAATCGACGTGCTGTTCGTGATTTCAAACTGCCCGCAGGTGAACAATCCCTGCAACGGCTTCAATCCGACCCCGATCCGGGTCGAGATCCGCGACGCGCCAGGAATGTAGTTCGGCGAGGGTTGTTCGACTGGGATCGTAATTCGATCTTAACCTTGCCGTTTAGGATTTCCGTAAAAGGTTATACGTTATTCGTCGCTAGAGCCCATTCGGTTCTGATTGAATCAGAACCGGGCTCTAGTTTTTCTTTGACGCGTTTTCTTCACGCGAACCGGTTTCCACTTCGCTCGAAAACGCTATAGCTACGCTGCGAGAGAAGCCCGCACGTTATCTATCCAGAACGGTTTGCTTGGACAGAATAACGGGACGGGACGCTAGCCGTGAATATTATCTCCAGATTTTTGAAGGACGAAACCGCGGCCACGGCCATCGAGTATGGCCTGATTGCAGCCGGCATTTCCCTTGCGATCCTTACGGCGGTGAATGGACTGGGCTCCAGGCTCAATACCAAATTCACCGCGATCAACACCTCGTTGAAGTAAGTTTCTGGCGCGCCGTTCTCAGCGGCGTGCGCAGAATACAGACCCCTGCCTGCCCGTGCAGGCTTCCCCCACTTGCGCCGCGCGGGCGGGGGTCTGTCAATTTTCAAGGCGGCGCTGAAGAACGCTTGCGAAGGCGTCGCTGAGCGCAGCGCGCAGACCATAGTTAACACCGCGGTAACACCGCGCAGAAAGTTGCTTCGAACGGCGAAACGGCGTTGCAAGTTCATGTCGCTATGATGCGTCGATAACGGTGGGCCAAACACCTCATCGATCGCCAAACACGAATAGACCGGGGAAAACCATGCGCGGGCTGTTTCTGACTTCATCTGTTGTCTTGATGCTTTCGTTCGCATCCAACGTTGCCGGCGCGGGCTCGCGCATCATCGAGGTCGCGCCTGCGGAGGTGCCGGCCGGATTCGAGACTTACAAGGGTTACATCTACGACCTGTCTGAAAACGTCGACCGAAAGGACAAGGCGGCGATCACCGATCTTCTGCAGAAGCAGCTCGACATCGTCGAGAACGCCGGCCTTAGCCCGAAGGTGATGCAATTCTTCCACACGGTGCCGATCATCGCCAGCGAGATGGGCTGCACCGACCTCGGACCGCCGATCGCCTGCTATAGTTCGATGCGTCAGGAAACGTCCGCGCGCGACCACACCTTCACGGTCTGGGACCCCAAGACCATGAGCTGGAGCAACCCGAATTTCGTTGACCTGGCGGCCGACGCCGGAACCGGCGTCATCAGGTTCCGCCCGAACATGCTGAAATATGCAGAGGACCCGGTCATCCTGCACGAGATGATGCATGCCTATCACAACAAGCTGGTAGGCAGCGGATTCGAAAATCTCGGCATCAAGGCCATGTACGCCAAAGCCGTGAGCCAGAACGTCTTCCCCAAGGACGACTATGTGATGACGAACGCGCACGAGTTCTTCGCGGTGACCGCAAGCGTTTTCCTGGCCGGCAAAGGAACCATCTCCGAGCCGAAGACCCGCGCGGCGCTGAAGGAAAAGATGCCGAAATATTACAAGTTCCTGGTCGAGCTGTTCGGGTTTGATCCCGAACCGTCGAGCACGCCGGTGGCGGAGAGCACCACCCCGCCACCGTCCGACGCGATGGCGCCCGGCGGTACCTGATTATCTACCAGTCGGCGCCGGATCCTCCGGCGCCGATTTTGTTTATTCAATTTTGATACCGGCCGACTTGACGACCTTCTCCCACTTCTCCGTCTCCGCCTTGATCATCGCGCCAAAATCGTCCGGCATGGTGATCAGCGGTTCGCCGCCGAGCTCGATCAGCCGCTTCCTGGTCTCGGGTTCGGCCAGCACCGCATTGATTTCCTTATTCAGCTTGGCGATCACCTCCGGCGGTGTCTTCGCCGGCGCGCCCATCCCGAACAGTGCACTGGCTTCATAGCCGGGAACCGTCTCGCCCACCGTCGGCACATCGGGCAGCTCCGGCGAACGTTTCTCGGTGGTCACGGCCAGCGCCCGCAGCTCGCCGCCGCGAATGTGCCCGATGATCGAGGGCATGTTGTCGAACATCACCTGGACGCGGTTGCTGATCAGGTCGGTGGTTGCAGGCGCAGCGCCCTTATAGGCCACATGCAGCATCTTTGCGCCCGTCATGGCCATGAACAACTCGCCCGACAGATGCACCGAGGTCCCGTTGCCCGATGATGCCAGGTTCACCTTGCCGGGATTGGCCTTCACGTAGGCGATGAATTCGGCGACGGTTTTTGCGGGCACATCCTTGGGCACCGTCATCACGTTCGGCACGCGAAGAAATGTGGCGACCGGTGCGATATCGCGGATGAAATTGAAGTTGAGATTGGCGTAGAGAGAAGTGTTGATGAAATTGGCAGGGTTCACCAGCAGCACCGTGTAGCCGTCGGGATCGGCTCGCACGACGGTTTCGGTGCCGATGTTGTTGCCGGCACCGGGCTTGTTCTCGATGATGAATTGCTGGCCGAGCCGCTCCGACAGCCGCTGTCCGATCAGGCGCGCGATGATGTCGGTGGAACCGCCGGCCGGATATCCGACCACAAACCGGACGGGGCGCGTGGGGTAATCGAGGGCAGATGCCGGGTTTGTTGGTGCGGCCAGCGCGCAAAGACCAAATGCCAACAGAGCTATCGTAGTGCGGCGTGAGGCCATGCGTTTTCTCCCTCTCGTCTCTTATTGAACGGGCACAGTCCGTCGTTGTAACAAACAAAGTCTGGGGCGGCCAGCGCTGCGCCACTACGACGAAAGGACTGTTATATGCCGGTGAAGGTCAACGCACTCGATCATATCGTGATCAATGTCGCGGACGTGACGCGCAGCGTCGACTGGTATCGGAAGGTGCTGGGCATGGAGGTCAACGTGTTCGATCCCGGCCACGGCAAGCCGGTCAGGACATCGCTGATGTTCGGCCGCCAGAAGATCAATGTGCGGCCGCGCGGCGCCGACAAGGTCGAATGGTTCACCGCCGATCACGAAATGCCCGGCAGCGATGACCTGTGCTTCCTCACCGAGAGCACGCCGGAAGAGGTGGTGGCGCATCTCAAGAGGTGTGGCGTGGCGATCGAGGAAGGCCCGGTGACAAAGCAGGGCGCGCGGGGTGCCATACGATCGGTCTATTGCCGCGACCCCGACGGCAGCCTGATCGAGATTTCATCGTATGAGGGCTAGCGCGTACTCA
Organism: Bradyrhizobium sp.; assembly: GCA_035483915.1. Taxonomy (GTDB): domain Bacteria; phylum Pseudomonadota; class Alphaproteobacteria; order Rhizobiales; family Xanthobacteraceae; genus Bradyrhizobium. The sequence goes on along the minus strand of DATHPL010000515.1, from coordinate 17,212 downwards.
TAATGGCGCCGCGCGGCTACGGCGTTGAGTTCGCTGTGGACATGAGATGGTACAAAACAGGAATTGGTCAAAACTCTGGGGAGGGCCAGAGCTTAAAACCGTACTTTACCAGATACGGCAAGCGAGAGAGTAGCGTTGCACGTCGGGATTCGACGGCTCGTGCAAGGCGATCTGGATCACGTCGCCGACATTGCCATTAAAGGAAACGCAATTACCAAGATCGATTTCAAAAACGTTTGGCAAGTTTTCTGCGCTCCTGTCTTCGACGCGCATCGAGACGATCGTATGCGAGCATTTCCTCGAGACCGGCATAACACGCGCGGAAAAGACTCTCGCTCCATCTTGTGGTCTATCGCATGTCTTAAAGAAACCTAGCGCCCGACATTGAACCCGGGGAGGGCAGCCGCTTTCCTGCGCGAAGGCCGAGAGAGGTTGAACAAACGCCACTAACGCGAGGAGGAATATGAGCGAGGTGCTACGAAACATCTCTTAAACCTGTGGAGGCCCAGTATTCAGGATGGGTAGGGCGAAGCGATACCCATCGGTCGATGTCCTGACGTGAGATGGGTTCGCTAATTTCTCGGCCATCCTACGGCACCAATCGCGTCAAAGGGGAACAACTGGGGCAAACTCGCCTCAATACGCGCCCAGCGTCACCGGGCGGAAGGCGACCAAAAGATGCTGGTCGAGCTTGCCTTCCATCTTCTCCATGATCTGGAAGGCCCTGGCGTGGGTAAAGGGGATCCGGTAGGGACGCGATTCCACCAGGGCTGCGTAGATGTCGACGATCGTCGTCAGCCGTACGATGTCGCTGATTTCCTCGGCACGCAGGCCGTCGGGATAGCCGGTGCCGTCGAGGAACTCATGGTGGTGCAGCACGACGTCCAGCATCTCGGGCGGATAGCCGCCCTGGGCCGCCAGCGCCTCGAAGCCGAGACGCGGGTGTTTACGCATCTCGTTCTTTTCCTCCTCGTTGTGCAGGCCGGGTTTGTCGAGGATCGCCGTCGGAATGAACGCCTTGCCAACGTCATGCAGAAGTGCTGCCCGCACCAGGCGGCGCTGGTCGTCCTCGCGCATGCCCAGATGCTGCGCGAAGGCAACGGCAAAGCCGGTCACGAACAGGCAGTGGCGAAAGCTGTCGGCGTGATGGCAGCCGACCGCCGTCAACCATTCCCGCAGTGAAGAGTGTTTGAGCGCCTTGAGAATCCTGTTTTCGGCCTGCACGACATCGCTGAACTTCAGCGGCTCGCCTGCCGGAAGCTTGTGGAAAATCTTGATCATCACCTCATGGGCGGCGGCGACACCCCGGTTCAGGGTCTTGCCGCGCTCGCTCGCATCGTAACTGTTGCTGTCGGGGAAGGCGGCGCGGATGCGCTGCAGAATTCCGGCTGCATCGAAGGGACGTGCAATCGTGTCGGTCGCACCCAGCGCCCAGGCCTGCATCGAGCCGTGATGCAGCGCGTCGGCCAGCACGAACAGGCGTGGCATGGTGCGATAGGATTCATGCTGCAGCTTGTTGCGAACCCGCTGCACGCTCTCGGCGGAGCGCAGATTGATATCGACCACGATGCCGGAGATCTGATCGGCCGGCGTGTCGGGTAAATCCGACGTCGACACGGTATGCACTTCACTGACCGATTGAAGGATACGCTCCAACTCGCGACTTTTGTCGTGGTTGTCGGAAGCCAGCAGCAGGCGGCGCTTGTTCGAATGGGCTGGGGCTGACATGGACCCTCTTGGTCGGTGCGGACGATTGGGGCGCAACCTAACCTAGAAGACATTCCCCGAGGCTTAAGAGAGATCGTGAACGCGGAGCTTTTGCGAAAGGTAAAATTTGAAATGACTGGATTTCGGCGTGAAAAAAACCGCCGGAGGAAACCCTCCGGCGGCGGATATTTGTCGTTGATTTGAAGGCGCTTAGGCCTTCATCGCGGCCTTGATCGCATCTGGGGTAATCGGCAGCGAGCGCACGCGCGCGCCAGAGGCGTTGAAGATCGCGTTGGCCAGAGCCGGCGCGATCACGGTCACCGCCGGTTCTCCGACGCCGGTGGCATGCTCGCCATTGGCGATCACGCTCACGGCGACTTCCGGCGTCTGGCTCATCCGCAACGGAGTGTAGGTATCGAAATTGGTTTGCTCGATACCGCCATCCTTCAGCGTCGCCTTTTCGTACAACGCAAGCGACAGTCCCCACAGCGCCGCGCCTTCGACTTGGGCGCGGATATTGTCGGGATGCACCTGTGTGCCGACGTCGGTGGCCACCGTCAGTTTCTTGACCTTGACCTCGCCGCTCGGCGCGACCGCCACATGGGCAGCGCAGGCGGTGAAGCTTGCCGTTGCTCTTTCCTGCGACGATACGCAGGCGATGCCTATGCCCTCGCCCTTCGGCAGTTCCTTGGTGCCGTAGCCGGCCAGGCCCATCGCGGCGAGCAGCGTGTTACGCAGCCGCTGCGCGCCGCCGTTGTTGGCGCCCTTGCCGTCGAGCATATCGATCCGGAATTGAGCCGGATCCTTGCCCGCCGCATGCGCCAATTCGTCGACCATGCTTTCTACCGCCCAGAAGGTCCAGCCGGGTGCAACCGACCGCAACTGACCGGACGGCGTGGCGGTCTGGGCCATCTCGTTGAGGATAGCGCGGACGTTGTGATTGGGAACGGTATAGAAGAAGTCCGCTCCATTCACCGTGAACGCGTCAAGCGCGCCCTTCTTGTCGACCGAAGGCGACAGGAAGGCAGGAATGCCCCATCGCTTGGTCGGCCAAGCCGCCACCACGTCGTGGTTCATCGCGACGAGCTTGCCGTCACCGTCGAGACCAGCCTTGATCTTCTGGAACGTCAGCGGGCGCGAGAAGTCCATCGTCATGTCGTTTTCGCGCGTGTAGATGATCTTGACCGGTTTGCCGACGGCTTTCGACGCCTGCACCGCCGGCACCAGCATGTCGCCCTCGAGACGCCGGCCGAAGCCGCCGCCGAGCCACTGCTGATGCATCACGACGAACTTGGGATCGACGCCGGCAGCTCCCGCTGCGATCGCGCCGGAGCGCGTCGCAAACTGGTTGCCGGTGTAGACGTGCCAGATGTCGCCCTTCTGCTCGGCTGTGGCCGTCATCGGCTCCATCGGTGCATGGATGTTGATGCTGGTGGTGTATTCCGCCTCCAACACCTTCGCCGCCGTGCCAAAGGCAGCAGTCGTGTCGCCGTCCTTAACGAAGAACAGGCCGGAGTCGTCGAGCCCCTGAAGCCGCTTGGCCTCGGTCAACAAGGATGCGCTCGACAGTTTGGCGTTGGGACCGCCGTCATAGCTGACCTTGAGCGCCTCTGCCGCCTTGGTCGCACCGGCAAACGTATTTGCCACCGCCACCACCCAGCCGGTCGTCGACCCGGTCTTGTCGTCGAGGGTAACTGCCTTGATGAAGCCCGGTACTTTTTTGGCTTCGCTGTCGTCAACCGACTTCACGGTGGCGCCATAGCGCACCGGCGGCGTCACGACCTTGCCGTAGACCATGCCCGGCAGCATGACGTCGATACCGTATTTGGTGGTGCCGTTGGTCTTGCCGGGAATGTCGAGTTGCGGAACCGAGACGCCGATCATGGTGTACTGATCGGGCGTCTTCAGTTTGATCGCCTTGAGATCGTCGGCCGAGAAAGTCTTGGTGATCTTGCCGCTCTTGACGACGTCGGCGAACGTCATCGACTTCTTCGACTTCGGATCCGTGATAGTCGAATCTCTCACGATCAACTGACCGGCAGGGATACCGCCCATGATCGCCGCAGCCGCTTCCGTCAAGGCGATACGGCCCGCAGCACCTGCGCGGCTCATCGCGTCGAAGTTCATCATGGTGCTCCAGCTGCCGCCGGTGACCTGCGCGCCGAGCATGGGATCGTTGAATTTCGGATCGTTGGAAGCGAGCTGAACCCGCACATCCTTCCAGTTGACGCCGAGTTCTTCGCTGATGATCTGCGCCATGGTGGAGGCGATGTGCTGGCCCATGTCGGCTTTGCCGCTGGTGACCGTGACGATTCCGTCGGGTGCGATCGAGTACCACACGCTGGGATCGAAATTGCTGGCTGCGGCAAAAGCGTCGCTCACACCGGGAAGCGCGGCATAGCCGAGTGCGAGGCCGGTGGCTGCGGAGCCAACGAGGAATGAGCGGCGGCTCAGATCGGCCGGCTCGTGACGGGTGATTTTGACGTGCGAATTCATGTGGCCCTCCGCTCGTTGCCGGCGTTGGAGGCAGTGCGCATTTCGGTGGCCGCGCGCATGATGGCCTTCTGGATGCGTGAATAGGTCATGCAGCGGCAGAGATTACCGTCCATGTGCGCTACCACTTCTTCCTTGGTCGGGTTGGAATTCTTCGCGAGCAGCGAGGCCGCCTGCATGATTTGCCCGGACTGGCAGTAGCCGCATTGCGGGACCTGCTCGGCGATCCACGCCTTCTGCAGGGGATGGTCACCCTTGGCAGATAGGCCTTCGATGGTGGTGATTTTCTTGCCGACGGCCTCGCTGACCTGCGTCTGGCAGGACCTCACGGCTTCGCCGTTGATGTGAACGGTGCAAGCTCCACAGAGTCCGGCGCCGCACCCGAACTTCGTGCCTGTCATTTGGAGCTGTTCGCGGATGACCCAGAGTAGCGGCGTATCGCTGGCCGCCTCGACGGACAGAGTCCGCCCGTTGATATTGAGATTAGGCATGGTTTCTTTCCCTGCCGGTGATGAAAACCGCTTACGGCGGAACTCATTTTTCTTCTTGGGGCGGCACCCACCGGGATGGTGCCAAAGCAAGAATGATCGCGATCCGTTCGCGAGGCAATGAAAATCCATCACCAGAAAATCCCGACCTTAGTTGTGTGCATTGCGGCAGCGGTGTTGCCATATTCCCGGGGCAATATCGGAGCCGTCATTTCCATTTGGCGGAAAAAGCGGGCAACCTCCGTTTCGCCGCTCGCCGCCCGCCTCGACAATATTTCGACCTCAGCTATCCAAAGGACAAACCGTGGGACACGACATCAAACTGACCGCTTCAGATCATTTTCAACTGGGCGGCTATCGCGCCGACCCCGCAGGCACGCCGAAAGCGGCAGTGGTCGTGATCCAGGAGATCTTCGGCGTCAATCACCACATCCGTTTAGTATGTGATCGTCTGGCGCGCGATGGTTATGTTGCGGTCGCGCCTTCGATCTTCGATCGCACCGAACCCAACTTCCAATCGGGCTACTCGCCGGATGAGGTCGCCGTGGCGCGCAAGTTCGTCGCCAATCCGGATTGGGCTGCGATACTGCGCGATACCCAGGCTGCCATCGATGCCGTCAAGGACGTCGGCCCGGTCGGCATCATCGGCTTCTGCCTGGGCGGCAGCATTGCCTATGCCGCCGCGACCAAGCTATCCGGCCTGAAGGCCGCGATCGGCTATTATGGCGGCGTGATCGTTCGTTTTGCCGACGACAGGCCGAAAGTGCCGACGCAATTGCATTTCGGCGAAAAGGATTCCGGCATTCCGCTGACCGATGTGGAAGCGATCCGTGCCAAACGTCCCGATGTCGAGATCCACATCTATCCGGGCGCGCAGCACGGCTTTAACTGCGACGAACGCGCGAGCTACGACAAGGCAAGCGCAGATATCGCCTGGCCTCGCAGCCTGGATTTCTTCGGCAAGTATTTGAAAGCCTGAGATCAGAACCAGCGTTCGCTGACGAGGACGGTATCGCCGGGGCTGATGGGAGTGCCGAGCGGCACGACGACGCGGTCGGCGTTATGGGTCAACGTAACGCTGTCGCGCTTGGCGCGGGGCGAAAAGCCGCCGGCAATCGCGACCGCGCTTTCGACGCTCATGTTCGGCACGTAGGGATACTGGCCGGGAGCGGCGACCTCGCCGAGGATGAAGAAGGGACGATAGGTTTCGACCTCGACCGCCACGGAAGGCTCGCGGATATAGCCGTTGCGCAGTTTGGCGGCGATCTCGGCGGCCAGTCCTGCGGGCGTTCGCCCGCGCGCGGTGACCGCGCCGATCAAGGGCATGGTGATCGCGCCGCCGGCGTCGATCGCATAGGTGTTGGTGAGACCTTCCTGGCCGAAGACCACGACGCGCAGCTTGTCGCCGGCATCGAGGTGGTAGGGCGCATCGTGGTGGGCGGAGACGGGAGCGGCGTAGGCCACAGGCATTGCGGCGGCATACGCGTTGCGTGAGGGCGTATCGTTGTCCGGCTGGCCATAGGCCATGGCATCGAGGTCGCTGCGCGGCGCCATCGCGACCTGATTGCCCGTCATGCAGCCCGCAAGCGCGAGCGCGGCCATGAGAGAGGCTATTTGGGCGCGAACGCCTCGCATTGGAGAACCCACCGTGAATTCTTGATTCCGATTAAGGGCTTTCATGGTTAACAAAACATGACCGTGGCGGACGGATGGCTCTGCGGATCGGGCCGAAACCGCGGGAATTAACCCACCGGCAACCTTAATGGAGTGTAATCACGCGGTATCCGTAGAGTCGTGGCGTCCCGCGGGGAGTGAGCGATGCGTTTAGCGTTCTGGCGTTCGGGCAAGGCTGTCGCCACGCCGGCCGACCCCGTGGTCGCGCCAGCCATCGACAGCCAGGTGGCCGCACCAGCCGGGGAACTGGATTTCGTAGCCATCGGTCAGGCGCTCTCGCGCAAGCGGAACTGGATTGTCATTCCGACCGTGCTGGCGGCCGTGCTGTCGATCACGGCGGTGAACATGATCACGCCCCGGTACAAATCCGAGGTGCGAATTCTCATCGACGGACGGGAAAACGTCTTTTTGCGTCCCAATGCGGAGCGCAACGACGATCGCAACGCGCTTGATGCGGAAGCCGTCACCAGTCAGGTGCAGTTGTTGCAGTCGCGCGATCTCGCACGCGAGGTCATCAAGAAGAACAGGCTCGCTGAACTGCCGGAATTCGATCCGGTCCTGCGAGGTTTTTCCCCGCTGAAATCGTTGCTGGCTTTGATCGGGATCGGCCGTGATCCCATCTCATTGACGCCGGAAGAGCGGGTGCTGGACTCCTATTACGATCGCTTCACGGCTTATGCGGTCGATAAATCGCGTGTCGTCGTTGTCGAATTTCAGTCGCGTGATCCCGATCTGGCGGCGCGCGTCGCCAATTCGATCGCCGACGGCTATCTGGTGCTTCAGCAGGACTCGCGGCGTGACCAGGCGAGGTCAGCAGGGCAGTGGCTCGCAGGTGAAATCGAAAGCTTGCGCAAGAAAGTGGCGGACGCCGAATCCCGCGTCGAGGATTTTCGATCCGGGTCCAGCCTGTTTGTCGGCACCAACAATACCACGCTCTCGAATCAGCAGATGGGCGAGCTGAATACGCAGTTGAATAACGCGCGTGCACTCAAGTCAGATGCGGAATCCAAAGCGCGTCTGATCCGCGAAATGCTCCAGACCGGCAAGCCGATCGAGGCCTCCGAGGTGTTGAATTCGGAACTGATCCGCAGGTTGAGCGAACAGCGGGTGACGCTGCGCGCGCAACTCGCCGAGCAATCGTCAACCTTGCTCGACAACCATCCACGGATCAAGGAGCTCAAGGCGCAGCTTGCCGACCTCGATCGGCAGATTCGCGACGAAGCCAGCAAGCTCTCGCGCTCGCTGGATAACGACGCACGAATTGCCGGCGGCAGGGTCGAGGGCCTCAGCGCCAACCTCGATCAGTTGAAGAAGCAGGCGAGCTCCGCCAACGGCCAGGATGTCCAGCTTCGGGCCCTTGAGCGCGAGGCCAAGGCGCAGCGCGATCTTCTGGAATCCTACCTGGCCAAATATCGCGAGGCGACCACGCGCGAAAACATCGAGGCCGCGCCGGCGGACGGCCGGATCATTTCCCGCGCCAGCGTGTCCAACAGCCCGGCCTATCCGAAGAAGCTGCCGATCGTGCTGATTGCGACGCTCGCAACCCTGATGCTGTCCACCGGATTGATCGTCACTGGAGAATTGCTGCGCATGACGATCCCGCGCGCGGCGGCCGCGTTTGTGTCGGTCTCGGCCCCGCTGCGCGAGCCGGTCGCGAAGGTTTTTTCCGCTCCCGCCGAACCCAGGTTTGCGGCTCAATCCGGGCCTGCTGTCGAATCCAAGCGTGCCGTTGAGTCCGTCGCAGTCCCGCTTGCGCCGGAGATCGAATCCGAATTTTCCGAAGTCGAGCAGCTTGCCGACAAGCTGCTTGCCGCGGGCGTGGCGGCGCGCAAGGTCACCGTCCTCGGCACCGCCTCGAGCGAGAGCATTACCCTGACCGCGCTAACCATTGCGCGCCTGATCGCGCCCAGCGCAAGGGTCGTTGTGGTCGATCTGGCGGCGGTTTCGCCGGCCCTTTCAGCCGTATCGGTCGATCCGAATGCGCCGGGATTGGCAGAATTGATGCAGGGCGAGGCCTCGTTCACGCAGGTCATCACCAAGGACCGGCTATCGCGGACGCATCTCGTGAGTTCGGGACGGCCTGGATCGGATCGTACAGTGTTGCAATCGCCACGGCTTGGTCTTGCGATCGACGCGCTGCTGAAGGTCTACGACCACGTCCTGCTGGATGCGGGTAGTGCCTCGGACCTGCCCGCGGAATTGCTGACGTCGCAGGCTCGCGCGGTGGTGGTGCCAGATGCCTCCATGGCTGCCGAGGCGCGGAACCTGATGTGCGATCAGCTCAAAGCGGTCGGCTTCAGTGACGTGACAATGCTGAGCAAACCGGTCTTGCCGCCGGACGCGGTTGAGCCTGCGCCGCAGGTCGTGGCGGCGTAATCTCCGCTTCGAGGCAAATGATGATGCGTCAGAACGCGCGCCGCAGTTTCTGCGCCAGGCGCAAAAGTGCTGGATTGCGCTTCACAAGACGCTTGGTGCGATTGGCGGTCGACATCGCCATCGCCGCAGCGGAGCCGCGTGGGCCGAGCGGGACGAAACAATCGAAAATAGGCTCGTCCGCCTTGCAAAACAGTTTTTTGTAACTGTCCGACCCGATTCCGAGATCGAGGGCGCGGTAGCCGTGTTCCGCGTAGTGATCGATGATGTGGCGGATCAGGATGAGCCCGGGACTGTAACGCGAAACTGCCGACACCGTGTAGGTGTTGAACATCATTGAGAAGCGGTAACCGTCAGCGACGCCGGCGAACAGCGCGATGACCTCGCTATCGTTTTCCAGGGCGTGGATCTCGATCACGCGCCCGCCACCTGCCCGCGGCGTCATGCAGGCGTCGCGAATGAAATCCTCGACGCCGGGTTCGGCAAATACATTTGGTAATTTCAGTTCGGCCATCCGCAGCGGCTTGATCCGGAAGAACGCATCGAGCAGGCGCTTGACGTCGGTGTCGCTGGCGGCCAGTTGATAACGATAACCCGGCAGCGCCTTCAGTTTGCGTTCCTTTGTCTTCAGGCGCTGGCGCATGGAATGGCTGATGCGGGCTGTCTCGGGTGCATCCGGCACCATCGTCATAACGGGACAATCGTTGGCAGACGTCTGGTGCGGCAGCAAGGCAAACGGGTTTGGCAGATCCTGCCATGTGAGAGGTTGCTGATGGAACGCCAAAACGTCGACGCTTTCGCGCTCGTGGATCGCCGCGAAGACAACGTCCAGGTCGGCGCGTGATGCGATGGCGGCAAAATCCCGATTCCATATCGCCATGTTGAAGGTGGCATGCTTGCCACCCATGAAATGCGCGCTTCGAACGCCCCAGCCTTGCTTGAGCACCAGCGGGAGCAGTAACAATGGCATGCGGTCGCGATCATAGGCGACGACGACAAGAGGCCTTAAGCTCTCGCGTGCCCCAACCTCCTGTTGCCAGGGGCGCAGGAAATCAAATCGCTGGTACGGCGTGGAAAGGTGGCGCTGATTTTCGAGACTTCGCCAGATTGTCTCAACCTGGTCAATATCGGCAAATATATCGACCGCGGCAATGCGGCCTGATTTCGACCACGCCGACGCGCCAGCGTCGCGGCTTTCGATCGCGCCAGCCATGGTCATCGCAATACCTGTCCGCAAATATCCGTGTAAGGGATTATTTAACTTTTCGCTTCAGCCGACCTTTGCAAAGAAATGTCAACAAAGGGTAATGACAATAACACCGCGGCGAGCGGAAGCTTGGCTCGCGACGAAGCTCGCGGCCTCATCTGAAACACGCGCTGAAAGACGAGACGTTGTCATCTGCTAGCGGACTTCTGACAAGCCTCAAACTGGAACTCGCTTATTTCAGCGGTGATGTGTGGTTCAAACGGCGAGGGGCGGGCGTTATCCTGCGCTTTGAGCGGATTAGGCCCCGCCATACGGGACGATTTCAGCCGCTTCTGTCCAACGAGATCACGCCTGCCTTTCTGGATCGAACGATCCGGGCTTTGAAGCGCTGGAAGTACGACATTGTTTCGATCGACGAGGTGTGCCGCAGAGCGGTCACGCTGGCCTCGCGGCGGCGGTTTGTTTGCCTGACGTTTGACGGCACGTACAAGGACGTCGCCGCCTCCGCTTACCCCGTGCTGTCGCGGCATCGCGTTCCCTTCACCGTCTATGTGCCAACCGCGTTTCCCGACGGAATCGGCGAAGCCTGGTGGCTGGCGCTCGAACGGGTGATCGCGCGCGAGCGGCGCATCAGCCTGATGGTCGGCCGCGATGAAATGCACTTCAACGTCCCGACGACGGCGGAAAAATATCAACTCTACGATTTTCTGTCGGGCTGGATGCGTTCGCTGGAGCCGGCAGACTTGACCGCCGCCATCAAGGATCTCTGCACGCGTTATGCTGTCGATCTTGCGGCGCTATCGCGGGAAGCCTCGCTCGACTGGCGCGACCTTGAGGCCTTGGCGGCGGACCCGCTGGTGACCCTTGGCGGCGCCACCGTCAACTTTCCCGTTTTATCGAATATGAAAGAGGCGGCGGCGCTGCGGGAAATGACGATGGGGAAGGCGGTCATCGAGGCTGCGCTGCGACGTGACGTCAGGCACTTTGCCTACCCTTTCGGTGACCGGAAATCCTGGCAGCGCAAGCATATGGCGATGGCGGAAGAGGCCGGCTTCGTCAGTGCCGTCTCGACCATCCCTGGCGTCATCGAACCGGCAGGGCATACGCCGCTGCTCGCGCTTCCCAGAATTACCTGGGACGGAAGACTGCGCTCGATGCGCGCCATGCGCGTGATCCTGGCCGGTGCAGCCGTTTAAGAACGGGCGCGTCGGGATCAGGTAGGGTCCGGCCGCGACATCCAGCTGACGATCGGCATCGCCGGCAGCACCCAGCCCAGGCCGGCGACGACATAGAAAATGGCTTGCCGCAGGCCGGAGTTCGCCAGCCACGGCAGCTGCGCCACCGTCATTCCCATCAGCGACCACACGGCCGCGAGCAGCAGCAAAGCGATAGTTCCAAGCAGTTTGCGGGTGCGTATTTTCATGACGTAAATGAGTGGCTTGCCTTCGAATGTACGCTTTGCGCGCCGGAAGGGGCGGACTATAAGGTGCGCATTCGTGGAGTAAAGTGCGACGCCAATGGCCATTGTTTCTGCCGCTCAAACCAAGGATTTGCGTTCGGTCCGCTGGTGGCTGGTCGCGGTTGCCGCACTGATTGCGGTGATGGTGCTGGTCGGCGGCGCTACCCGGCTGACGGAGTCCGGACTATCGATCGTGGAGTGGAAGCCGGTCACCGGTAGCTTGCCGCCGCTCGGTGAAGCGGCATGGACGCAGGCCTTTGACGCCTACAAGGCGATTCCACAATACCGTCAGATGAACGCCGGCATGTCGCTTGCCGAGTTCAAGACGATTTTCTGGTGGGAGTGGAGCCATCGGTTGCTGGGGCGGGTGATCGGCATGGCCTATTTGCTGCCGTTCCTCTGGTTCCTGTGGCGCGGCGTTGTCGGCGGCGAGTTGAAGCGGCGATTGTGGGGGATCTTCGCTCTCGGCGCGCTGCAAGGCGTCGTTGGATGGTGGATGGTCGCCTCGGGGCTTTCAGAGCGGGTCGAGGTCTCGCAATATCGTCTCGCGACCCATCTGGTGTTGGCGCTCTTGATCTTTGCAGCCATCGTCTGGACGCTGCGTCGGCTCGGCGAGAACGCGCCATCGAGCGCGCCGCCGCGGCTGAAAATCAGCGCGGTCATTCTGCTGGCGCTGACGTTCGTGCAGCTTTATCTCGGTGCGCTGGTGGCGGGGCTTCGTGCCGGCAAGATCTATAACACCTGGCCGGACATTGACGGCGGGTTTATTCCTTCGGCCGCGCGGTTGTTCTTCGACGTGCCGTGGTGGCGCAACCTGTTCGAGAATACCCTGACCGTGCAGTTCGAGCACCGGATGGTGGCCTACACGCTGTTTGCGTTGGCGGTGTGGCATGCCGTCGACGCCGTGCGCTGCCGTGCCGCGCAGCCGGTGATCGATGGCGCGCTGTGGCTTCTCGGTGTCGTGACGTTGCAGGCGACCCTTGGCGTCCTCACGCTGCTCAATCAGGCGCCGATGGACCTTGCGCTCACCCATCAGGCGGTCGCGATCATCGTGCTGACGCTGGCGGTTTTTCAGGCGGAGCGTCTGACGCGGATACGGCGCGAGCCGTTCGTGCAGGAGATCGGTCAGCCGGTCACGGCTGCCCGCTAGCAATAGCCGAGCACACCGCAGGCATAGGGCAGCTGGAATCGATAATTGATATTGGGGCCGCCGTAATACGGACCCTGATAGTCATAGGAATGGTTTGTACCGTAGTAGCCGGGAAGGGTCGCCGACCCCAGCAGGACCGGCGTACGCGGCGGAAAATGAATCTCGGGAAAAGCCTCCGACGGCGTAAAGAGAAGATCGGACTCCTCCTCGACGTAGACGGTTCGGCCGTGCCGGGGCGCTTTGCCATAAACACGAGCGCCGGAATCCGGCATGTCGGCGGCAAAGGCCGGGCTGAAAGCAAATATCGCAGCCGTCAACAATAGCATCCCGCGCAACATGGTTCCGCTCCGAATCATCGTAGCAACGATTCAAGCATCTTTGAGCGGACCGAGTGTTAACGAGATCAGAATCTCAGCCCGGCCGCAGCGCCTGATCGAGGTCAGCGATCAGGTCTTCCTTGTCCTCGATGCCGATCGACAGCCGCACCACATCGGGGGCCGCGCCCGACTTGATCTTGGCGGCGTCATCCAGCTGGCTGTGGGTGGTCGATGCCGGATGAATGACCAGCGAACGGGTGTCGCCGACATTGGCCAGATGCGAGAACAGCTTCAGCTTCGAGACCAGATTGACACCCGCGTCATAGCCGCCCTTGAGGCTGAAGGTAAAGACGGCGCCTGCGCCCTTCGGCGCATATTTGCGCGCGAGATTGTTGTATTTGTCGCCGTTCAATCCGGCATAATTGACGGCGGCCACTTCCGAATGCGGCACCAGCCATTCGGCGATTGCCTTGGCGTTCTCGCAGTGCTTTTGCATCCGCAGCGGCAAGGTTTCGATGCCAGTCAGTATCAGAAATGAGTTGAACGGCGAGATCGCTGGACCGAGATCGCGCAAGCCCAGCACGCGGCAGGCGATTGCGAAGGCGAAGTTACCGAACGTCTCCTGAATCTTGATGCCGTGATATTCCGGCCGCGGTTCGCTCAGCATCGGATATTTGTTGTCCTTCGACCAATCGAAGGTACCGGCATCGACGATGATGCCACCAATCGAGTTGCCATGGCCGCCGAGAAACTTGGTCAACGAATGCACGACGATATCGGCGCCGTGATCGATCGGACGGATCAAATAAGGCGTCGCGAGGGTATTATCGACGATCAAGGGAACGCCGGCCTTGCGTGCCACGGCCGAGATCGCCTCGATATCGGTGATCGTGCCGCCGGGATTAGCGATCGACTCGATGAAGATCGCCTTGGTGTGCGGCGTTACCGCACGCTCGAAACTTTCGATATCATCCGGATCGGCCCACACCACGTTCCATCCAAAACTCTTGAAGGCGTGGGTGAACTGGTTGATCGAGCCGCCATAGAGCTTGCGCGCCGCGATGAATTCGTCGCCGGGGTTGAGCAACATCTGGAAAACCACGACTTGCGCTGCGTGGCCGGACGCCGTTGCCAGCGCCGCGGTGCCGCCTTCCAGCGCTGCTACGCGCTCTTCCAGCACCGCCTGGGTCGGATTACCGATCCGGGTGTAGATGTTTCCAAAGGCCTGCAAGCCGAACAGCGAGGCGGCATGATCGGCGTCGTTGAACACGAATGACGTGGTCTGATAAATCGGCGTCGCCCGGGCGCCGGTGGTGGGATCGGGCTGCGCACCGGCGTGCACGGCAAGGGTGGAAAAACCCGGGATACGATCGGTCATTCTTGCTTCCTTTGTGTCGGTCTCACGATGCTACACGGGCGCAGGCCGCCGCGTTTAGATCAGAAGGCGAATATCATTCGAGACGCCGTTGCGCGTCCTCCCTTCGGAGGACCATCGCGTTAGCGGCCTCGGCCGTCAAGGCGACACGGCAAATCAGGCATTATTCGTGATGGCCGTGCTTCGTGGCACGGTGTCGCAGAAAAAATCTTTCGCATTGGCGTCAGGAAAGATCGGTTCTATTTTTTGCCGCGCGGTCGGATGCATCGGTCGTCCCGCCGCTGACACTGTTGCGGCCCAGCGAGAGCCGCATGCCTTGGGTTGGCATCGGCGCACGCTTGGAGCTCAAGGTGCGTGAATTCACGCCCATCCAGGAAATTTCCGAGGAAAGCCGTCCGTATTCGATCTTGGGGCAACGATTCATCACGACCTGAAGGCCGGCGGCTTCGGCTTTTCCTGCCGCCGCGTCGTCGCGCGCGCCAAGCTGCATCCAGATCACTTTCGGCAAGGGCGTCATTTTAAGCGCCTCATCCACCGCCGGCATGATGTGGCTGGAGTTGCGGAAGATATCGATCATGTCGACCGGGCGATCGATATCGAGTAGCGAAGCGACGAACGGCCTTCCAAGCAGGCTCTTGCCGACGTGACCGGGATTGACCGGGATCATGTCGTAGCCGCGCTGGGCGAGATATTTGAACGCGAAATAACTCGGCCGGACATTGACCGGCGAGGCACCGACCATCGCGATCGATTTCACGCCGTTGAGAATCGCACGGATATAGGTGTCGTCGTAGCTGTCGTGATTCATTCTGATCTTTCCTTGACCCTCATGATGAGGAGCGCGGAACGCGCGTCTCGAACCATGAGGCCGCAAATGGGCTCTCGTCCTTCGAGACGCCGCTGGGCGGCTCCTCAGGACGAGGGGTACACCTATTTATCCTGCCATTTCGGCTCGCGCTTCTCGATAAAAGCGCCGATCCCTTCCTCGGCGTCGCGCGCCATCATGTTCTCGGTCATCACTTCGGCTGCGTAACGATAGGCCTCGCTGAGGCTCATTTCGGCCTGACGATAGAAGGCGGCCTTGCCGATCTTGATTGTATAGGCGGATTTGAGCGCGACCTTTTGCGCCAATGCGATTGCCGCGTCGCGTTCGGCGCCGGCAGCCACGACCCGATTGACGAGGCCGATGTCGCGTGCGGTCGTGGCCGAAATGGGTTCGCCGGTCAACAGCATTTCCATCGCCTGCTTGCGTGCAACGTTGCGCGACAGCGCCACCATAGGGGTCGAGCAGAACAGACCGATATCGACGCCAGGGGTCGCAAAAGTCGCCGCTTCCGAAGCAATCGCCAGATCGCAGCTGGCGACCAGTTGGCATCCGGCGGCAGTGGCAATGCCCTGGACCGCGGCGACCACCGGCTTTGGAAGATGGACGATCGCCTGCATCATCGTACTGCATGCGGTCATGATCTCGGCGAAATAGGCCCGGCCGCGGTCGGCATCGCTACGTCGCGCCGTCAGTTCTTTCATGTCGTGGCCGGCCGAGAACGCTTTGCCGGTCGCGGCAATCACCACGGCGCGCACCTTGGCGTCGTCGTGGATCTCCCGTAGCGCGGCATCAAGCGCCGCGATCAGGCCTTCCGATAGGCTGTTTCGGGCATCCGGTCGGTTGAGCGTGAGAATGGCGACATCGCCGACCTGTTCGCGCAACAGGATCGGCGGTTGCGAAACAGGGCTACGTGCTGTTTGGCTCGTCATCGAAATATTCGCCAGCTAACAGAGTGTAATGTACGAACCTAATGTAACAAGCCGGGAGAGGCGAGGGCAGACGGGGAACATGGCCATAGCAAAAATGACGGTGACTGACTTGGAAACATTCCTCCGGAGGGAGTTTCCACAAGCTTTCAGTGCCGGCGATATCAAGATCGAGGCGGCCGATGGCGCCTCGTGCCAGCTCAGGCAGCGTTATGGCGACCAGATGCTGCGCCCGGGCGGAACGATTTCCGGCCCCACGCTGATGGCGCTTGCCGATTTCGCGATGTACGTCGTGCTGCTCTCGGCGATCGGCCCGGTAGGTCTGGCGGTCACTACCAACCTCAACATCAACTTCCTGCGCAAGGGTATCGCCGGGCAGGATGTGCTCGCCGCGGCGCGGCTGTTGAAACTCGGCAAGCGGCTGGCGGTCGGGGAAGTTAATCTGATGTCGAGCGGATCGGCTGAACCAATCGCCCATGTGACGGCGACCTATTCCATTCCTGTTGCTAAGGGAATTTAGAGGTAATATAAGACCATATTTACAAGGCATTGTTTTTGCTATAATAACTACTTCGATTTGGCGTTGACGCCGCCGCGAGACCTCTCTAGAAACCGGCGCAGTTCGGCGCGAGCGCGCGCCTTTCCTTTTTTCACGGATTACTCACATGAAAACGTTTTCGGCAAAGCCGGCCGAGGTGACGAAGAAGTGGGTGTTGATCGACGCCAAGGGTTTGGTGGTCGGACGCCTCGCTTCGCTGGTTGCCATGCGCCTACGCGGCAAACATCTCCCGACCTACACGCCCCATGTCGATTGCGGCGATCACGTCATCATCATTAACGCGGCGCATGCCGTACTGACGGGGCGTAAGCGCGATAACAAGGTCTATTACAACCACACCGGCTTTATCGGTGGCATCAAGGAACGCACCGCCAAGTCGATCCTCGAGGGTCGCTTTCCGGAGCGTGTGGTGGAGAAGGCCATTGAGCGCATGATCCCGCGCGGGCCGCTCGGCCGGGTGCAGTTGGGTAATCTGCGCGTATATCCGGGTGCCGAGCATCCGCACGAGGCCCAGCAGCCTGAACCGCTCGACATTGCCAAGATGAATCGCAAGAACATGAGGGCCGCATAAGATGGCTGAAACTGTGCAGTCGCTCGATCAGTTGTCGCAACTCAAGCCGGCAACTCCCGAAGCGCCGAAATACGTCAAGAAGGTCGA
>DATHPL010000514.1:0-4573 GCA_035483915.1 Bradyrhizobium sp. | reverse complement strand
TTCCACTCAGCGGCCACTTTTGCGAATGTTAGAATTGGACCACTGACCGGGGCGCGTCAACGTCAGAGGCATCGGCGATCGCAGCGCTGCCCTGCGCGATTTTGGCAGCGAGATCGACGACACGTTCGACCGCGAGCATGTCGGGCGACTCGAGCCAGCTTGCCGAAAACGTCAACGGCGGGATCTTGAGGTCGGTCGACAGCAATTGAAGCCGTCCATCCGCCAGTTCGTTTTCGACGATCGAGGCGGGAATCACGGCAATGCCCAGCCCTTCGACCGCCATATGGATCACGGTGGCGAGTGACGCGCTGGCATGCAACCGGATCGGCGACAGCCCGGGCCGATTGAACAGGGAACGAACGATCTCGTATGGCTGCGACCTGCGCGGGAAGGTGATGATCGGAAACTTTGCAAGATCCTGTACTTTGAGAGTTCTGTTGCCGAGACCCAGCGAAGGGCTGGCGAGAATGCCGATGGGATAATCGCACAGGACGCGGTTGCGCACACCGGATGCCGACAGCGGCCCAACCAGAAAGGCAAGGTCGATTTCCTGCGCGAGCAGGCGCGTGCTTAGATCGGGTGTGATGTCGACTTCGATTTCCAACGACAGATTCGGATGGGCGGTGTTGACGCTCTTGATCAATTGCGGAAGCCAGGTGTGCACGATGGTTTCGGCGACCCCCAATCGAAGCACGCCGCGCATCGCCGAGCGGTCGCCCACTTCAGCCATCATCTCGGCGCGGAGGCTGATCAGCTTGTCGGCGTAGAGCATCAATTGCCGGCCGCTCGGGGTCGGCGAGACCACCCGATGATCGCGGTTCAGCAACTTCACCCCCATCTCGCGTTCGAGCTGGGCGATCCGTTGCGAAATCGCCGGCTGGGTGGTGTTGAGGCGCTGGCCGGCGCCTCGGAAACTGCCGAGCGTCACCACCCACAGGAACGTCTCGATCGACTTGAAGTCCACCATCCGGCACCGATAAGTTGGGATTATCCAAACTGATTAAAAAGTAAGATTAGACTTTATAGTACGTGTAGGTTTGACTGATGTCGAGATCGTAGGCAGGGCGGCATCATGACTATTTCTGCGGCAGTGCAGTCATTCCGAGAGGGCGAAGACTTGCTTCCAAGCCGGCAGGCGAGGCTCGCCTACCGCTCCGGCATGGCGGAGTCCACCGCCGGGGTCGCAGGCGGTTTCGTTCAGGGCAATCTGGCGATCCTGCCGGAAAAGCTGGCCGCATCGTTTCATCGTTTCTGCCAGCTCAACCCCAAACCGTGCCCGATCATCGGCATGTCCGATGTCGGCGATCCCAAGATTCCGTCGCTCGGCCTCGACCTCGATATCCGTACCGACGTGCCGCGCTATCGTATCTGGCGCGACGGCGAGGTGGTGGAAGAGCCGACCGACATCATGGCGCATTGGCGCGACGATCTCGTCGCTTTCGTGCTCGGCTGCTCGTTTTCATTCGAGGAAGCGCTGTTGGCCGAAGGCCTGCCGATCCGCCATATCGAGCGCAAGGTCCGCGTGCCGATGTATAGGACCAATATTGCCTGCAAGCCTTCCGGGCCGTTTTCGGGCCCGATGGTCGTCTCGATGCGTCCTTTCAAACCAGCCCAGGCGATCCGCGCCGTGCAGATCACCTCGCGTTTTCCCTCCGTTCACGGCGCACCGGTCCATCTCGGTCACCCGCATTCGATCGGCATCGCCGATATCGCGAAGCCCGACTACGGCGACGCGGTCCCGGTCGCTCCCGACGAAATCCCGGTGTTCTGGGCATGCGGCGTCACACCACAGGCGGTGATATCGGCGGCGAAGGTCCCATTTGCTATCACGCATGCGCCGGGCCTGATGCTGGTAACGGACTTGCACAACAAGGACCTTGCCGTGCTGTAATGGGCGGCAGTTTGTGCTGTTCTTTCGGGCTTTACGCTCGCCTGTTTCATCGATAGCCGCCGTACAGAGGATTTTTCGAATGACGATCTCCCGCCGTAACGTATTGTTGGGTGCCACCGCGAGCGCCGCGCTGTTGCCGGTCGTATCGCGTGCACAAACCTCGGAAGTGGTGATCGGGGTGATCTATCCGCTGTCGGGCGCGAGCGCCCAGATCGGTGTCGATGCACAGAAAGCTTTCGAGACCGCGGCCGAGCTCATCAACAAGAACTTCGACTTCGATCTGCCGCTGGCGCGCGGCGAGGGCCTGCCCGGGCTTGGCGGCGCCAAGGTGCGTCTTGTCTTCGCTGATCATCAGGCCGATCCGCAGAAAGGCCGCGCCGAGGCCGAACGCCTGATCACGCAGGAGAAGGTCTGTGCCGTTATCGGCAGCTATCAAAGCGCGGTCGCCGTCACCATCAGCCAGACCTGCGAGCGCTACCAGACCCCGTTCATGTCGGCCGATAATTCATCGCCGAGCCTGCATCGCCGCGGCCTGAAATTCTATTTCCGCGCTTCGCCGCACGATGAGATGTACTCCAAGGCCATGTTCGACTTCTTCGACGCGATGAAGAAGAAGGGCACCAAGATTGAAACCTTGTCGCTGTTCCACGAAGACACTATCTTCGGCACCGATTCCGGCAACGCCCAGTCCAAATTGGCCGCCGAGCGCGGCTACAAGATCGTGTCCGATATCAAGTACCGGGCGAATTCGCCCTCGCTTTCGGCTGAGGTGCAGCAACTCAAGGCCGCCAATGCCGACGTGCTGATGCCCTCGAGTTACACCACCGACGGCATCTTGCTGGTGAAGACCATGGGCGAACTCGGCTACAAGCCGCCTGCCATTGTGGCGCAGGATGCCGGTTTCTCCGAAAAGGCGTTGTATGACGCGGTTGGCGACAAGCTCGAAGGCGTGATCTCGCGCGGCACTTTCTCGCTCGATCTGGCGCAGAAGCGGCCGATGGTCGGCAAGATCAACGACATGTTCAAGGAAAAGTCGGGCAAGGATTTCAACGACTATTCGTCGCGTCAGTTCATGGCGTTGATCCTGATGGCCGACGCCATTAATCGTGCCAAATCCACCGACGGCGAGAAGATCCGCGACGCGCTGGCGGCAACCGATATCCCCGGCGAGCAGACCATCATGCCCTGGAAGCGTGTGAAGTATGACGAGACCGGCCAGAACAACGACGCCGATCCCGTCTTGCTGCAATATACCGGCGGCAAGTTCGCCACGATCTTTCCGCCGCAGGCGGCCGTCGCCGAAGCCACTTGGCCGATGAAGTAACGGGAAACGGGGGGCAGGGGGCGTGACCGCTGAGACTATCATTCAAAGTCTCGCCAGCGGCCTCTTGATGGGGCTGCTCTACGGCTTGATCGCCGTGGGGCTGGCGCTGATCTTCGGCCTGATGGACGTCGTCAATTTCGCCCACGGCGAATTTCTGATGATCGCGATGTATGCGACGTTCTTTCTGTTCGCGTTCTTCGCGATCGATCCCTTGCTGGCGGCGCCGCTGGTGGCGGCGGCGTTGTTCGTATTCGGGGCGGCGGTTTATCTCCTGATCGTACGGTTCGCCGTCCGCGCCAAGGCCAATGCCGGCATGGTGCAGATCTTTTCGACCTTTGGGCTTGCGATCGTGATGCGCGGGCTCGCGCAATATTTCTTTACGCCGGACTATCGCAGCATCACGCACTCCTGGCTCGGCGGGAAAACCATCTCGGTCGGCGGAATCTTCTTACCCGTGCCGCAGCTATGCGGCGCACTGGTCGCTATTGCTGCTTTCGTCGCGCTCTATTTCTTCATCAATCGCACGGACTTCGGCCGGGCGCTTGAGGCGACGCGCGAAGATGCCGGCGCGGTGGCGCTGGTTGGCATCGACAAGAACAGGGTGTTTGCGCTGGGCTGGGGCCTTGGTGCGGCGCTGGTCGGGCTCGCCGGCGCGATCATGGCGATTTTCTTCTACGTTTATCCTGACGTCGGCGCTTCGTTTGCGCTGATCGCCTATGTCACGGTGGCGCTCGGTGGTTTCGGCAGCGTATTCGGCGCCTTCGCCGGCGGTCTGGTGGTCGGCCTTGTCGAGGCGACTACCGCCTTGATCCTGCCGCCGTCGCTGAAATCGGTCGGGATTTACGCTGTCTACCTGCTCGTGGTCTTTATCCGGCCGCGCGGCCTGTTCGGATCGATGTGATGGATACGGCCTTCGCCAAGCGCCGCCGCCGCGATCTCATCGTCGCCGCGATCTTTGCCGCGATCGCGGCAATCGTTCCCCTGTTCGTGAAGGACGTCTACGTCCAGAACATCATGGTGCTGACCTTGATGTATGCGGCGCTGTCGCAGAGCTGGAACATCCTCTCCGGCTATTGCGGGCAGATTTCGCTGGGGCACGCGCTCTATTTCGGGCTCGGCGCCTATACAACCGCACTTCTCTTCACCAAATTCGGCGTGCTGCCATGGTTCGGCATGCTCGGCGGCGGCCTGATCTCGGCGGCCATCGCGATGGCGCTGGGCTATCCCTGCTTCCGTTTGCGCGGGCATTATTTCGTCATCGCCACCATCGTGATCGCCGAGACCGCGCTCCTGTTGTTTCAGAACTGGGATTGGGCCGGTGCCGCGCTTGGTATCGACATTCCCGTGCGCGGCGACAG
>DATHPL010000513.1:0-4058 GCA_035483915.1 Bradyrhizobium sp. | reverse complement strand
CGTATTCCTCGAACAGGCGAAGGCGGCGCAGGCGCACCAACCTTTGCGCGTCGTGGATGGTTGGATCTACTTCATCCACGGCTGGACGTCTGTTATCGCAGAGGTGTTCGATATCGATATTTCGGCCGCCGGCCCTTCGTTTGAACTGTTGAGTCGGATTGCCCTTGACGCAGCTCAAGAGCGTTACCCCGGCTTCGGCGTCGGCAACGTCGAGCGTGGTCGACTTGGATAGCGTCGTTTGGTTTGCGACTTTGGGTCGTGGGGTCCTGGGCGGATCGAGCGCTTTTCGAGGTCACTCGATCCTGTCGCCCGAGGCCTTGGCGAACAGGTGAACGGCGGGGGCCGCGAAATCGACGCCGACCGCCTCGCCGTCAGGGCGGTTGAACGATTTATCCGCCTTGACGATCATCGTGCCGCCAAGGACGCGGCAGGTGACCAAGCTGTGGTCCCCCATAAGTTCAGTCGCATAGACCTCGCCGACAATCTTGCCACTCGCTGGTTCTGTTACCGTGCAATCCTCGGGGCGCACTCCGGCGACGGCCACGCGTAGCGAGGCGCGGCTCTGGGTCGGGAAATTGCCGGCGGCGGAGGAGAACTGGCCGTCCGCGAGTTCGCCGTCGAGCAGATTCATCGGCGGTGAGCCGATGAATCCTGCGACGAAGAGGTTTGCAGGCCTATTGTAGATCTTGGCGGGCGTGTCCAGTTGCTGCAGCACGCCCTTTTCGAGCAGTGCCACCCGATGCGCGAGCGTCATCGCCTCGATCTGGTCGTGAGTCACGTAGATCGTGGTGATTCCGAGTTGGTGCTGCATATGCTTGAGTTCGGCGCGCATGTAGCCACGCAACTTCGCGTCGAGGTTGGAGAGCGGCTCATCCATCAGGAAGGCCGCGGGCCGCCTGATCATGGCGCGCGCCAGGGCGACGCGCTGACGCTGGCCGCCCGAGAGTTGGCGCGGATAACGATCGAGCAGCGAATCCAACTGCACCTGACGCGCGACCTCCGTGACGCTCTTTTCGATCTCCGCCTTCGGTTGGTTGCGTACGGTCAGCGGATACGCGATGTTCGCAAACACCGTCATGTGCGGGTAGAGCGCATAGGACTGAAACACCATCGCTACGTCGCGGTATTTCGGCAGTACGTTGGTGACGTCCCGGTCGCCTATAAGAACGCGACCGGAGGTGACCGATTCGAGACCGGCGATCATGCGCAACGCCGTCGTCTTCCCGGAACCCGAGGCGCCGAGCAAGACGAGGAACTCGCTGTCTTGGACCTCGAGTTCGAGTCCCTTGACCACTTCCACGGCACCGAACGACTTGTGGATGTTCACTAGCCTCACCCGCATCGTGCGGCCCTACCCCTTGACCGCACCGACGAGGAGGCCCCGCGCGATATGCTTTTGCAGGAATGCAGCAATGATGATGACCGGCGCAATCATGACCACGATCAACACCGACATGTACCACCACTGCGGCCCGCGCGTCGTGTTCTGCGCTGCGACCAGCACCGGCATGGTCTGGGCGTTGGCGTTAGTCAGGAACAGCGCAAGCAGGAATTCATTCCAGGCAAGGATCAGCACAAGCATGAACGTCGCCGCTAGGCCAGAGCGGACCAGCGGCAGCGCGATGGTAAAGAACACGCGGAATTTCGAGGCGCCGTCGATCTCGGCGCTCTCTTCGAGATCGAGCGGGATCCCGGCGAAGAAGTCGCGCGTCAGCCAGACGACGATCGGGAGGTTGACGCCGGTGTAGGTGGCGATCAGCGCAATCTGCGTGTCCAGGAGTTTGAGATGCTGGAACATGACGTAGATCGGCAATACAGCAACAATCGGCGGCATGATCCGGTTGGAAATCATCCAAAATTCGATGTCGTTGTTGCCGATGGCCGCATTGAAGCGCCGTACAAACGTGCCGAGCGCCAGGAGGAAGAGCGCGATCGCCACCGCGGCGGCCGGTGCCCAGGGAACGCCGAGCGCCGCCACCGCTATGATGACTGCGACGAGCAGCACGAGGAAGGTTAGTACGGCGGCAAGCTTGACCTGGAACCGAATGCGCACCAACGCGTAGGCGGCGAGCGAACCGATCAGCAGGGCAAGCAGGGTGCTCGAAAGCGCCACTACGATCGAATTGAGGTAGGGGCCGATCGTGTTGTTCTTGAGCAGCATGAAGTTCCACGCTTCCAGGGTCGGCGTGAAATCGATGAACGGCAGAAAATAGGGCCCGCCGTCGACCTGAACTTCGATCTTGAACGAGGTCACCAGGACCCAGTAAAGCGGAAACAGGACGACGAGAGTCCACAGCCCGAGCAGGATATAGACGACCAGTTTCGGAACCATCGCCATCTCGTCGAGGCTCTTGGCCTCGAACAGGCGCCGCGCAAGGCCCGGGTTCTCCGCTGCGCCGCTCACTGGTGTCTCCGCGTCCAACGGACCACATAGTTGAAGAACGAGACGCAGGTGACCGTCGACACGAACAGAAGTAGGTAGCCGATAGCCGCCGAGCCGCCCAGATCCTGTGTGCGCCAAGCGATGAAGGCGTGCAACGTCATTGATTCCGTCGCGAGCCCGGGGCCGCCGGCCGTCAGAACGTTGGGAATGTCAATGATCTTGAAGGCCTCAATGAG
Organism: Bradyrhizobium sp.; assembly: GCA_035483915.1. Lineage (GTDB taxonomy): Bacteria > Pseudomonadota > Alphaproteobacteria > Rhizobiales > Xanthobacteraceae > Bradyrhizobium. Next base: position 1,439 of record DATHPL010000513.1, on the reverse strand, counting down.
TCGGATCAGCACGACGGTTGCGGCGATCGGCGCGATCGACGGCCATGTGATGTCGCGAAACACTTGCAGGCCGCTGGCGCCATCGAGGCGCGCCGCCTCCAGTTGGTCGCGCGGCTGATTCTCGATTGCGGCGAGCAGCACGATAAACATGAATGGCGTCCACTGCCAGGTGTCGCCGATGAGGACCATCAGGCGCGCCGACCAGGCCTGCGTCGCCCAGGACCACGCAGTGAGTCCAAACGCCGCGCTCAGGGGGGCGAAGGGCCCCTTCTGCATGTCAGCCAGCATGCGGAACATGTACGCGACGCCGACTGGCGTCACCATCAGAGGAATGAAGAATACGACCCGGAAGATGTTGCGAGCTCGAATGGGCTGTGCGCAGAGCAGCGCCAAGCCGAGACCAATCAGAAACTGCGCGCAGACGCCGACGAGCACATAGAAGTAAGTCGTGATCAGCGTGCCTTGGTAGCCGCCGGCTGGAATTGTCGCGAGCGCTGCGATAACAATCCCTGTGGCCAAACTCGCGGAAATGAGCCGCCCTACGAAGCCCAGAACCGAAAAGCTGGTCGCGACATAGCGGCCGAGCAAGTAGAGAATCACGACCGCATAGACCCCAAGCGCGATCCACTGCGGCGTCTCTAGCGGCTTCATTGTACCAATGAGATGATATTGTTGCGCGCCGAAGAGAAGCCGCTTGTAGTTGAACAGCCCGATGAAAGTCAGCGTAAAGCTGCCCCCCGCCAGCGCGAAGCGGCACAAAGAGAGATAAATCGAGACGATTAGCGGAAAGATTGCGAAGGCCAGAAGAATGATGACCGCGGGCAGCACCATGATGCGCCCGGAATTGCGATCGAGCCACTCGTCGCGGGTCTCGCGCGAAGAGATGGCGGCGGTTGCGGCGGCGTCAGCTACGGCCATTCTCTCGACTGTCTTCAGGTTTGCATCGCCGGGCGCGTTCGCCGAATCACGCGAAGACTGCCCTGGCGCGCGTCACGCGCCGGGGCCATTCGCCACTGTGCAACTTACTTTTGGACGCCGAGCGTCGACTTATAGGCCTTCAACTGGTTGTCGACGCCGATTTGTTCGTTGAGATCGTTCCAGCCGCTGAGGACGGCCTTGACGGTCGCTTCCTTGTCGATTTCGCCGGCGAGGAAGCGCGCGACCGCCTCGTCGAGGACCACCTGCTGATACTTCTGGTTCTGCGGGATACGCAGATCGAGGATCATGTTCGGGCTATTGAGGCTATCCCCGATCGCCCCGAGGTAGCTGTCGCCGGCCACCTTGCTCATGCCGGCGTTCTTCCAGACGTCGTTGTAAGCCATTTGAGACGTGCGGTAGGGGTTGAACCCGGTCGCCCCGATCGTCACGTCGACGTTCGACTGCGCCGGTTGCCCCACATAGGACAGGAACGCGTAAGCAGCGTCCTTGACCTTGTCTTT
>DATHPL010000512.1:0-3127 GCA_035483915.1 Bradyrhizobium sp. | reverse complement strand
CGGCCCGCCGATCGCAGCCTCGGTGCAATCGGGCTACGGCACCAGCCTCATTCGCGATCTGATCCCTCACGAGCTCGGCGGCACCGTCGACCTGTTTTTGGAGCCCGATGGGGTGCGCTGCACCATCGTCATTCCGCTCGATCGCGCCTGAAACGAGGCGCGCTACGGCGCCGCCCTTTGGGCGATCAGCGGGCGCAGGAGCGCCAGCAGCTGCGCCTCGCCGAACGGCTTCTGCAGGATGGCCACGGCCTTTCCCGGCGGGCGCGGAAGCACCTCGTAGCCGGACGTCACGATGACGCTGATGCCGCGCTCATGCAGCCGGTCGATCAGGTCATAGGCGCGCTCGCCGCCGCGCAGGTTCAGGTCGACCAAGGCGACGGCGGGGCTGTGCTCGGCAGCCATGCGATCGGCCTCGGCCGCGGTCGCGACCGGGCCCGTCACATCGGCACCACAGGCCTTGAGCAGGTTTTTCAGGGCGATGCCGAGATGCCATGAATCCTCGACCAGAAGGATGCGCACGCCCTTGAGGTCCAACGCCCCTCCGGCCGCGTCTTGCGCGGCTCCAGACAGGTCATGCGCGTTCGATGAGGTCATCTTTTTCCCGGCACACCGGCCTTCTGCCAGCGCCCCCTCCATCCTCGCAATATCTCACCGCTCGCCAGGGCGCGCAACCCACGGACGATGCGGCAAAGCCGCCTAAAATGCGGCAGAACTGCGTTATTGTCCCGGTCTTCGAAGCGCTCGGAAGGGCCTCCGGCACGGCCGGCAACCTGCCTCGGGCCGGGCGGCCTCCGCTCCGGCGACACCGGCTCCGGTGGGCATGCTAGTGTTCCGACTCATTCATTTGGTACCCGCGGCGATGTGTTCTTCCAGCGCCTGCCTGCCGCGTGCATTCTTCTCTAGGATGATATTGGCTTTGGCGGTCCACTTGAAGGGCTTCGGTTTGGCGTTACGCTCGGCGAGCCAAGTCTCGATGGCAGCCTCGAGTTCGGCGACGCTCTTGAATACGCCGCGGCGGATTTGCTGGCGGGTAATTTCGGCGAACAGCCGCTCGACCAGGTTGATCCAGGACGATGATGTTGGCGTGAAGTGCAGCTTGAAGCGCGGGTGCTTGGCGAGCCAAGCCTGCACCTCCTTGGTCTTGTGGGTCTTGTAGTTGTCGCAGATCGCGTGCACGTCGAGGTGCTTTTCTACCGCCCGATCGATCTTCTTCAGGAAACGGATGAACTCCTTGGCGCGGTGACGCGGCAGGCACTCGCCGATGACCTTGCCAGTCTTGACATCGAGTGCCGCAAACAACGTCGTCGTGCCATTGCGTTTGTAGTCGTGCGTCATCGTCTGAGCACGGCCCTTCTTCATCGGCAGGCCCGGTTGCGTGCGATCGAGCGCCTGAATCTGGCTTTTCTCGTCGACGCAGAGCACAACCGCCTTGTCGGGCGGGTCGAGGTAGAGCCCGACAATGTCGACCACTTTCTCAGCGAATTCGGGATCGTTCGATAGCTTGAATGGGCGCGAAAGATGTGGCTTGAGGCCATGCTCCTTCCAGACGCGCTGCACGGTCGTGTGGCCGACGCCGATCTCCTCGGCCAACATCCGTGCGCTCCAGTGCGTTGCGTGCTTGGGCTTCCCCTTGGCCGTCCGCGTCACGATCGCGAGCCGCACTTCGGCACTGATGGGCTTCTTGCCCGCGCGGGGCCCCTTGCCCCTATCCTTGAGCAGGCGCTCGACGCCGCCGTCCAGGTAGGCTTTCTGCCAGCGCCAAACCGTCGGCTTCGATACCCGAGCCTCGCGCTGGATGGCATTCGTGCCAAATCCGCGACCCGACAGCAGCACAATGCGTGCCCGCGCAACGATTTTCTGCGGCGTCTTGCCATCGGCGACGAGCCGCTCCAGTGTCGTCCGGTCACTGGGCCTGACATACAGGCATGCATCGATGTCTCGCATGCCGCCATTAAATCCGATCTGCAGGTCCTTGGGAATCCTATAAATGGGTCAGAACACTAGCGCGAGGTCGCTTGATTGGCAGCGCACTCACGCAACGGTTTGACCCAAGAACCGGCCGTTCTAAGTTAGTGCGCCGGGTTGGCCTGCGCGCCGGCCTCGCGCCGCAGCGTCCAATGTTCCGTGATTCTTTCCAGCGAGAAATAGAAACTCGGAACGACGAACAACGTGAGCAAGGTCGCCACCACCAACCCGCCGATCACCACGGTCGCGACACCGCGCTGGACATCGCTGCCGACGCCCGCGGCCAACGCCGCGGGCAGCATTCCGACGGTCGCGACCGTCGCGGTCATCAGGACAGGACGGAAACGCTCCGATGCACCGCCGATGACGGCATCGCGCAGCGAAAGACCACTGTCACGAACGCGGTTGAGGTTGGCCACCATGATGATGCCGTTCTGAACCGCGACGCCGAACAGTGCAATGAATCCCACGGCAGTCGCGACGTTGAGCGTCTCGCCGGTGACGAAAAGCGCAACCAAGCCGCCCAAAGTGGCGAGCGGCAAAATCCCGAGAATCAGCAGGGCTTGGCGCAACCTCCCGAACTCGGTGTACAGCAGCAGCAGCATCACCCCGAGCACGAGGCCGAGGATCAACGTAAACCGGCGCTGGGCGCGCTCCTGGTTCTCGAACTGCCCGCCGAATTCGAGGCGATATTTCGCTTCGTCAAACCGCACCGTTTGCGCGATCCTGTCTTTCACCTCCGCCAAATAGGACGCCATGTCCCGGTCCGCGAGGTCGATTCGCACGGTCAGGTTCCGGTGATTGTTCTCACGCGTGATGGTGCCTTCGCCGTTGCGCTGCGTGATCGTTGCGACCTGGGACAGGGGAACGCGCGCTCCGGTGGAACTGGTGAGCGGCAGGTTGCCGAGGGCGTCCGGATCGAACCGCGCGTTCAACGGAAAACGCACCGTCAAATCGTAGGTGCGGTCTCCGACATAGACTTGGGTGACGGCGGCGCCGCCCACTCCGGTCTGGATCAGATTGGTGATGTCGGAGATATTGATGCCGTAGCGAGCGGCCGCCGAGCGATCGGTCTCGATCGCGATCTGCGGGAGCGGCGGCTCCTGAAAGATCGAAGCTTCCGCTGTTCCCTTGGTATTGCGCAGGATATCGACGATCTCGC
>DATHPL010000511.1:0-5580 GCA_035483915.1 Bradyrhizobium sp. | reverse complement strand
TCATGTGAAACAGATTGAGCCTGAAAACGCCGGAACCGACTGGAACATCGCCCTCATTCAACTGCTGAACGGTGATTTCGAGGCCGGCTGGCAAGGGCGCGAGGCGCGATGGAGAATACCGTCCCATCCGGGCACGGCCGGCTATCCAAAGTTTTCTCAACCCATGTGGACTGGAGAGGAAAATATCGAAGGCAAGACCATTCTTGTCTGCGCGGATGAAGGACTGGGGGATACAATTCAATTCGTGCGTTACGCGCCGATGCTGAAGGCCTTGGGCGCGCGGGTTATTCTCCTTCCTCAGGAATCATTGCATCCGCTGCTTTCGGGACTGCCCGGAGTCTCGCAGTGCCTGCCGAACCTGAGCGAAGGGTTGCCGGCGTTCGACTTCCATTGTCCGATCACGAGTCTGCCGCTGGCCTTCCGGACCACGCTCGAAACCATTCCAGTGACGGCGTCCTATCTGCCGACGCCAACGGAGGATCGCCGGCACGTCTGGGCGGACCGCCTCGGCCACGACGGCAGATTGCGGGTCGGCCTGGTCTGGTCCGGCAATCCGAAACACAAAAACGATCGCAATCGATCGATTCCGCTGCGTATGTTTTCCGGTATCCTTGACACTGATGCGATTTTTGTCAGCTTGCAGAAGGATCCGCGTCCAGACGACACGGCGGTGTTGCGCGAACGGACCGACATCATCGACCTCTCGGCACATCTCACCGATTTTAGCGAGACGGCAGCGTTGGTGAGTTGCCTCGACCTGGTGATCACGGTGGATACCAGCGTGGCCCATCTCGCCGGCGCGCTCGGACGCCCCACATGGATACTGCTGCCCCAGACACCCGACTGGCGCTGGCTGCTTCATCGTGACGACAGTCCCTGGTATCCGACCGTACGGCTGTTTCGGCAGACCGAGACGCGAGACTATGCGATCGTGCTCGATCAGGTGAAGACCGAGTTGCGAAAACTGGTCTCGGCCGAATAGCTTTCTTCGTCGCACCAGCGTACGGATCCATCCAGATGACCGCCTCCTCGCAAAAAGTCGCTTTGGTCACCGGTGCCGCGCGCGGCATCGGTCTTGCCGTGGCCAAACGCATCCTCGCCGACGGCTGGCTCGTGGCGCTTCTCGATATCGAGGCGAGCCTTCTGGAGAAAAGCGTGACAGCGCTGGAGAGGCCCGACGCCACGCTGGCCGTGACCTGCGATGTCTCCGACGCGAATGCGGTCGCCGCGGCCTTCGCTCGCATAGAACATCACTTCGGAAGGCTTGATGCGCTGGTCAACAACGCCGGGGTCGCCGTGTTCGCGCCGCTGATGGAAACGTCCGATGCCGACTGGAGCCGTGTGCTCGCCGTCAACCTGACCGGGCCATTTTTGTGCACGAAGGCAGCGGTGCCGTTGATGCGCAATCATGGCGGCGGCGCGATCGTCAACATTACCTCGATCTCGGGTTTGCGCGCTTCGACGCTGCGCTCGGCCTACGGCACCAGCAAGGCGGGACTTGCGCACCTGACCAAGCAGCTCGCGGTCGAACTGGCCGAGCTTGGTATCCGCGTCAACGGCGTGGCCCCCGGACCGGTCGACACCGCGATGGCGAAAGCCGTTCACAGCGCGGAAATCCGCGCCGATTATCACGATGCGATCCCGCTCAACCGTTACGGCCTCGAGGAAGAACTGGCGGAAGCGGTGTTTTTCCTGTGCAGCGACCGGGCAAGCTACATCACCGGCCAGGTTCTAGCCGTCGATGGCGGCTTCGATGCCGCCGGCATCGGACTGCCGACACTCCGCGGCCTCAGGCGCAACGGATAACGCCGGCTCTCCCACGGGCGACCTTCCTTATTTTTTCATTTCTTTCGCTGCCGCAGCGTGACCTTCATGACCCAACCACCTAAGGTTGGGGCGCGCGGCGATGGTCCGGCGCTGTCGACATGCTGAAACTGAATACCGGATCGGGGGAGTTTCGTGTCATGTCGGGCATGCTTATCAACCTTCTTATCCAGATCATCGCCGGCGCCGTCGGAGGAAACGTCGCAGCAGGCGCCGCCAAGAACATCGATCTCGGAACAATTGGAAACACCATCGCGGGGGCGATCGGCGGAGGCGCCGGCGGCCAGCTTCTCGGCATGCTGATTCCGCTGCTCGCCAATTCCGCATCGACGCCGGATATCGGCGCTATCATCGGCCAAGCGGCCGGTGGCGGCGTTGCAGGCGCCGTCCTCACCGCAATTGTCGGCGCCCTCAAGAACCGCACGGCCTGATCAACTGACGACCTGATCGACTAACCAGGCTTGGTCGCCAACGAGCGCGCGCCTCGGCCGGGGCGCGCGAACCATGCTGCTTGCATCGGATTGCCAGCGCCAAACGGCGGACGATCGAACGGAAAATGCGGCGCTTTTCCGATCTCATCTCTCAGCAGATCGTCGAATATGCGGAACCCAGGCGCAGGTTTTGCAATTGCCTCCGGTGTGAGATGCTCCGTTGTGAGAGGCTTCCCATCTCAGAGGCTGCCTCGGCAGAGGGAAGGTCGGAAACATGCAGACATCTTTCGTCAGAATTTGCACGATCGCGACGACGTTGTGCGCGCTTGCCTCGCCGCCGGCACAAGCCGAAGTCCGAATCTTGGAGAGCCGGGGCGGACAGGTCGGCCCGTTTCTCGACCTGTTCGAAAAGGTTCGCGCTTCCGGCGAACACGTCGTCATCGATGGCCCCTGCCTTTCCGCCTGCACCCTTGTGCTGAGCATGGTGCCGCACGATCGCATCTGCGTGACGCGACGCGCCGTGCTTGGATTTCACGCCGCACGGTCGATGGGCCGGCACGGCCGGATGTATGCCGAGCCCGAGGCCTCCGCATTGGTGCTGCAGACCTATCCGTCAGGCGTGCGTAGCTGGATTACGCAACGCGGCGGATTGACCTCGCACCTTCTGCTCTTGCGCGGCCGCGAACTCGCCGCCTTCTATCCAAGCTGCCGTTGATCAACCCGCCGGAAGTCCTACATCCCTTGCAGCGGAGAGTTCACCATCCAGGGGATACCGAACTGATCGACGCACATGCCGAAGCCCTTGGAGAAGAAGGTCTTGCCAAAAGGCATATTGAGGCTGCCGCCCTCGGCCAAAGCGTTGAACTTTCGTTCGGCCTCCGCGGGATCGCTGATCGTCAGTGAGACCGAAAAGCCCTGCGGCTTGTGAAAATGTTCCGGCGGTGAATCCGACGCCATCAGGACCTGGCTGCCGATCGACATGCGTGCATGCATGATTAGTTTCTCCCGGCCGGGCCCCGGCTTCATATCCGCGGGCGCCTCCTCGGCGCGCAGCATCATCTCGATTTTTCCGCCCAGCACCTTTTCGTAAAACCTGAAGGCGGCTTCGCAATTGTCGTTGTAGAACAGATAGGGACTGAGCTGCATCACACTTCCTCCTTGCTTGATGACTGTTTCGCCGGTCTATTTTTCGGTCAGCGTCTTCAGATTGGCGAGACCCGTCTCGAAATCCCTGCCGATCATCTTGTCGAGATCCATGAACACCTGCATCACCTTGGACATGAAGGACGACGGACCTTGCATGACCCAAATGACATTGGTTGCGGCAGCCTCGCGCTCGGGCACAAAAGTAAACTCGGCCGTGTTGTGACCCTCGAATGGTTTGAAGAAGTCGAGCTTAATCGTGATTTTTGACGACGATGAGGCATCGAGAATTTCCATGCGGCCGGAACCGGCATTCTTGTTGCCGTCCCAGGCATAGACCGCGCCCTTGCCGCTTTCTGCGCCGCTATAGTCGCGCTTCATCGCGGGATCCCGCTTCTCCCACGGCGACCACCTAGCCCATTGATGAAAATTATTGATCAGCGGAAAAATCGCCTCGGCCGGCGCCTGCACCACGGCCGACCGCCGGACACTAAACGTGGCCGGCTTGGTCGAAGCCAGGATCAGGATGATTACAATGGCGATCGCAAGTACCGCCGCTATGATGGCAATGATCTCAAGCATTGAGCGCTCCCCTTTCAGATAACTTCAGTTCGCGAACGGCAACAGCGTGCGCAAACGCCGGTCGCGCAACCACAATCCGCCCCACAGCATCACACCGAGATAGAACCCGAACAGGATGTGGGTGAACAACGGGCTACCGATTCTCACATGCGAGGCCATCGCACCGCCGAGATAACCGGTCATCAGGATTGCTCCTACGAAAGAGGTCGGCGGGAGGGCGTAAAGCGCCGTGCACACCAGGCTGATCGCACCCAGGCATCGCGCGAGGCTTTCGCTCGAACCATACCCCATCCTGTCCATCGTCTCCGTGACAATTGGCCACGGCACTAGCTTGATCGCCCCATCGAGCAGCATGAATAAAATCACGAGGCCGCTCAATACGCGGCCAAGCCAGATCGCCGCTCTGGAGGCCGCCGCAGTCGCGGGCATCCCGTGCATGGCGTCATCGGAACAACTGACATCTTGCGTATTCATGTTCGCGTCCCTCTCGCGCATCTCATGATCTCAAGACGAACGGGAGGACGATGAGCCGACGGGGCTCTCGAATTATTTTTTGTTTTTTGTCGAGGCCGCACCGGACGGCTGGCTGTCACGGATCAGCCGGTCCAGATGCATGCGGATGTGAGCCGCTTCCGCCGACGTATTGGCGAGCGCGATGGCGCGGTCGAAGGCGACGCGGGCCTCTTCGTTGCGGCCGAGCTGCATCAGGAAGGCGCCGCGCACGCCGAAATAATGAAAATAATTCGAAAGCCGATCGGCGAGCGGCTCGATCATCTGCAAGGCGGCCTCCGGCCCGCGCACCTTCGATGCCGCTACCGCACGATTGAGCGTGACAACCGGCGACGGCTGCATGACCTCGAGCGCACCGTAGAGCAGATCGATCTGGGCCCAGTCGGTGTCTTCAGGTTTGGCCGCGCGGGAATGCAGCGCCGCGATCGCCGCCTGCACTTGATACGGACCCGAGCGCCGATGCCGCATCGCCTTGTCGATCAGCGCCACGCCCTCCGTGATCAGTTTCTGATTCCACAGCGTGCGGTCCTGGTCGTCGAGCAATATCAGTTCGCCGCTCGCATCGAACCGCGCCGCCGCGCGCGCATGCTGCAGCAACAGCAATGCAGTCAGTCCCATGATCTCGGGCTCGCTCTGAAACAACCGGAGCAATAGCCGCGCCAGCCGAATCGCCTCCTCGCATAGCGGTTTGCGGATTTCGGAGGTTTCGCCGCTGGCCGAATAGCCCTCGTTGAAAATCAGGTAGATCATTGCGGCGACACCGGCGAGCCGTTCGGAGCGCTCGATTGCGCCGGGCGTTTCAAACGGCACGCCCGCGACAGCGACCTTCGCCTTGGCACGCGTGATGCGCTGCTCCATCGCCGGCTCCGAGACCAGGAAGGCTCGCGCGATCTGCTTCACGGAAAGGCCAGAAACGATACGGAGCGCCAGCGCAATCTGCTGGGTTGCAGGCAAATCCGGATGGCAGCAGATGAACAACAGCCGCAGGATGTCGTCGCGATAGTGCGAGCCGTCGAGCCGATCGGCCAGTTCCTCCTCGGCATCGTCCAGATCGGAAATGACGGCGTCGTCGGGCAACGCCTCCTGTTTA
>DATHPL010000510.1:0-16382 GCA_035483915.1 Bradyrhizobium sp. | reverse complement strand
ACCAAGGAATTCGTGACCTCCGAGCAGGTTGCGGCGCTCGCGTTGTTCCTGTGCAGCGACGATGCCGCGCAAATCACCGGCGCCAATCTCTCGATCGACGGCGGCTGGACCGCGGAGTAATCCTCCTGTCATGCCCGGACTCGATCCGGGCATCCATCCTATTGAAGAGTTTTTCGATGGATTGCCGGGTCAAGCCCGGCAATGACGGGCTCAGTCACGCTTCCCGAACGCCAGCACGTGGAGCCCGAGCCGCTGGCGAACGATGTAGAACAACAGCACGGTCTCGAACACCAGCGAGATCGAGGTCGCAGCCGCCGCGCCATGGCCACCGAAGCGCGGTACCAGTGCGATACAGAGCACAACGTTCAGGACAAACGACAGCCCGTAGGCCAGCGCGCAAATATATTGATGGCCAAGCATGTTGAGTAGTCGCTCGACCGGTCCGACCGCGGCGCGCACCACAAGGCCGATCGCGGCGACGAACATGATGTCATAGCCGACGACGAATTGCGGCCCGAACAGCCAGAGCAGTGGCTTGCCCAGCGCGAGCAGCAGGACGGTGGCGGCCAGCGAAGGCCAGAATGTCCACTTGATCGCATGCGCGACATAGGCCGAGAGCCGCGCTTGATCGCCGAGCGCGTGGTATTCGGCAAAGCGGTGCGCCGTCGTGGCCGACATCGCGTAGTGAATGAAGGAAACCAGCGCCAGCGTTTTGACGACCGCGAAGTAGACGCCGACTTCCTGCGAAGAACGGTATTGTTGAAGCACCAGCACGTCGGTGTAGGACAACAGCAGGTAAAAGCCTTCGACCATCAGAATCGGCAGCGAGATCGAAAGCCAGAAGCCGACGTCATAGGCTTTCGGGCCGGGCGGGACGTGACCCGCGAGACGGTGATTGAGCGCCACCATCTGACCGATCATGGCGATCCAGACTGCGGCCGCGCTCGCCAGCATCGCCGCGGTGGCGCCAAGATGGAAGCCGAGAACGAAAAGTCCGGCGGTGACGCCGATGATCAAGGCCTGGCGGATCACGAATTGCGGCATCAGTCCGAGCCGCATCCAGTCATGGGAGCGTGCGATGCCATCCTGGGTGTTGGCGACGACGAAAGCGGGCAGCGTAAGACAGCCGATGTAGAGCGGAACGATCTCGCCGCCGTCGATCCATGGCGACAATAATTTCACCAGGCCGGCCAGCAATACCGAGACGATCGACGAGACCACGAACGTCATCCAGCGGCTGCCCGCGAGAAATCCGCGCAACAGCGCGTGCTCGCCGCGGGTGCGATATTCCGGAATGATCTTCTGCGCCGAAGAAGAAATGCCAAAATCCATCATGCTGCCGAGCAGCAGCACCCAGGTCCAGACATAGACATAGATGCCGTAGTCGGAACCGCCCATCCAGCGCGCGAGCAGGATTTGCGAGAAATAGGCAAGTGCCGCGCTGGACACGCGGATGATGAAGATTGTCCCCGCCAGACGCCGGGTGAGCGAGGCTTCGCTCGGGCCCTCACCGCCGAGCAACGATCGCAGACGTGCGAGCACGCCGGCAGGCGGGGTGTTTGCGGATTGAGCGTCCATGACGGCCAAAACAGGAAGTCCTCACGCCGCAGGCGCCGCGGCCGAGGTTTTGGCTATCAACACTTCGTTAAGATTCGGTGGCCTGGAGCCCCGATTCCGAAGTTCGCAAGTAATCGCAGCAACCTCTGATGCGAACTTCGGAATCAAAGGAGCTCTAGAAAAATATAGGTTTCTAGTGGGGCTTTGAATTTGAAGTTCCTATAACGCACTTGCAGCGATCCAGATAGGAACTTCAAATTCGCCGCAATAGTCGTTCCGGGGCGCGAGTGAAAGCGAGCGAACTGCAATGTGCAATTGCACATGTCTGGTCCGGAACCGGTCATCGGGCGCCCATTCGCGCGACACGCTGGGGCCAGCCCGGAATAACCCTTCGGGTCAATCGAGATTGATGTTGAACTCATAGGAGCGGTCGCCGCCGACCAGCGTCAATTTGAGGGCTGCGCCCTCGGGGTTGACGCCTGGCGGCACGCCGTCGAGCTCGAAGGAAAAACGCTTGATGCCGGGCGGGCCGTGCTCGACAAGTTTTGGAACCGGTAGTGCCCAGTCCGGGGTCGGGCCTTCGACAAACAAATTGACCGTTCTCGCGTCCGGCGAGAGCACGTCGATCAGGACCGTGGACTTGCTCTCGCGCTTGACGTCGCGAATGGTGAGCGGGTTAGGGTCGCCGACCGAGGCCGGCTTCGGAACAGTATCGAGCGCGGCGAACAGGACGCTGTCTTCAGTGCTCGCGACGCTTGCGAATGTCAGTTCCGTGCTCGCTTCGACCGGAATGCAAATCTTTTCGCAAACCGCGTAGTTGATGTTGGCACGAAGCGTCACCGGCTTGTCGTTGGTCTTCGGCACGATCCGCAGCGGCAACACCACCTGATCATGATAGCCGAGCGAAAAGCCGCCGGCGCCATCGTCGAATTTCGTCGGCGCTGGCCACAGAACGGTCACCGCCTCGACATTTTCGGATTTGGAAAAATCAAAGCGCGGCGGAACGCCGGAATCGCCAGAGGTACGCCAGTAAGTTTTCCAACCCGGATCGAGCTGAACAGCAACTCCGCCGAGCAGCACCGGCCCGCTGCGCGATCCCGCAAGAAGCCGCACGGCAGCATGCGTTCCCTTCTGCCACGGTGAGGCATCCTGCGCCTTCGCCTCCATCGACGAAATTGAGGTCAGCGTGGCCAGGGCAAACAGAGCTGCCGATCGTGCGCTGCGCAACGTCGGCGCGCGCTCGTGAGAGGGGGGAACCATTGCGTTCATAAAGCGTCCTTAACTCCAAGCGAGATTGCAAGCTATTGAATTGCTTGTGATGCACGCGGAAACAAAGCCCAAGTGCCCCTTTCCAAAGTTCGCATCCCGTCTCAGCAACACGTTTTTGCGAACTTCGGAAAACCAGGGGCACTTGTAAATTAATAGATTTAGTATCGCTTATCTGAAGTCCCCGGGAAGAACTCGCCGCTTGCACCGCAGGGACTTCGGATCGGCGATACGAACCTTGATTGACAGAACTTAAGCCCAATATCAGGATAGATCATCCAAGCGAGTCTTTGGCGATGAGCTCTGAAGGCAAAAGATCGGGAACGGGTCGCCGCGAAATTGCCGGCGTCGGTGCAACCGAGGGCCATCGCTATCTCGATGGCCAGTTGTTGATCGCCATGCCCGTCATGGGTGACCCTCGCTTCGAACGTTCGGTGATCTATCTCTGCGCGCATTCGGCGGAAGGCGCCATGGGAATCATCGTCAACCGTCCGGCGGGCAGCATCGATTTTCCCGGCTTGCTGGTCCAGCTCGACATCATCAAAAAGGCCGACCAGATCAAGCTGCCGGAAAACGCCGAAACCTTGAAAGTGCTCAAGGGCGGGCCGGTCGAAACCGGCCGCGGCTTCGTGCTGCATTCGAGCGACTTCTTCATCCAGGATGCGACGTTGCGGATCGACCACGAGATCTGCCTGACGGCCACGGTTGATATTCTCAAGGCGATCGCCAAGGGTTCCGGGCCGAAGCATGCGATCCTGGCGTTGGGCTATGCCGGCTGGGCCGCAGGCCAGCTCGAAAGCGAAATCCAGGACAACGGCTGGCTGCATTGTGACGCCGATTCCGATTTGATCTTCGGCGGCGATATCGAGGAAAAGTATTCGCGGGCGTTGCGCAAGATCGGGATCGACGTCGGTATGCTCTCGAACGAAGCAGGGCACGCGTAACTCTCGCTCGGTCCAGGCCGTCATGCCCCGCGCATACGGGGCATCCAGTACGCTGTGGCCTATGATTCAAGCTGCGCCGTCTCAGAATACTGGATCGCCTGGTCGAGCCGGGCGATGACAGCGTTGGTTCAGGACTGTTACTCCGCCGCCTGTTGCGCGACGGTAGGTTCGGTGCCGGCCACCGTGGCGCGTCGCATGTCGCGCGGCTGCGACTGATCGTAACGGCGCACCCGATGCATCGTCTGGCGGTTGTCCCACATCACAAGATCATGCACCGTCCATTTGTGGATGTAGACGAACTCGCTCTGGGTGGCGTGTTCGGTGAGGTCGCGCAGCAACAGCCGCGCTTCCGGTATGCTCATGCCGAGGATCGCGCCGGCATGTGACGATAGATAAAGCGATTTGCGGCGATGAACCGGATGGGTGCGGACCAGCCGTTGCCGCACCGGCTTGAACATCTGCTTTTCTTCCTCGGTGTAATCGAGGAAGCCCAGCGATCCCCGTGAATACATCAGCGAGTGTTCGCAGATCATGTCCTCGATCTGGGCCTTGGTGTCATCGTCGAGCGCGTCATAGGCCGCGCGCATGTCGGCAAACTCGGTGTTGCCGCCCTTCGGATTCACCACCCGCGCCGAGAGCAGCGAGAACTTGGCCGGGATCGGGCGAAATGAACTGTCGGAATGCCACAGGCAGTTGCCGAGATTGAACAAATGGGTGCGGTGATCGCGCGGCAACGGCCTGCCGTCCTTGCCGAGATTGGAGACGTCGTTGAGTCCGGACGTGAGGCGGTAATCTTCGCGCTTGGTGACGGTGCCGCCGCGGGCGCTCTCGCGCTCACCGAAATTCCGGGCAAAAACCAGTTGCTGTTCGTCCGTGATGTCCTGGTCGCGAAACAGCAGCACGGCGTATTTGTCCATGCCGGCTTCGATGTCCCTTGCCTCTTCCGCGGTGAGCGGCTTTCGCAAATCGACGCCGGAGACTTCACCAAAAAAATGCTTGTGAAGCTGGCGGATCGTCACGGCCATGGTGTGCCTCCCTGAATTGGCGAGTGGTCCGATTCTAACATTCGCTCCCCTCTCGCAGAGGCACTTTTGCGAATGTTAGAATCGAAGGACCACTAGCAAATATTAAATTCTAGTGGAGTTTGGGATTTGACATTCGCTTTCGTAATCGCGGCTGGGCGGGTAGCGAATGTCAAATCCACTCCACTAGGCGGCTTCTCCGCCGTCTTTTCAGGTAAGGCTACTCACCGTCGTCACGAAGTCAACGGATCGAGACACGCGTCGATCGCGAGCCGGGTATTCGGACGCGTCAGATTTATTGCGCGATATTACCCGGCGGCACCGACGCCGATCGTCCGACATTGGCCGGGGGCCGCTGTACGTTGGGGCCACTAGGCGCCGGTCGGGGCGGCGGCTGGATTTGTCGCGGCGGCGGTGGCGGCGGAGGAGCGCCAAAGCCGAACAGGTTACGGATGGCGGGCGGAGGCCCTTGAAGCGGCTGATTGGGCTGCACGGCCGCGGGCCGCTTTGGTTTTTGCGATGCCGAGGGCGTAGCGGCGGCCGGCGTTCCGTCCGGAGAAACCGAAGCCACCGGCGTATCGCCTCGCGCCTGCTCGCGTCCGACTTCGCGGCGCGGCCAGGCGAAATCGTCGGCGCGCCCGGCAGGGGCCGTCAGCGGTTCGCCCTTCACCAAAGTGCGTGCGACGAGTGCATCGACCGCCGCGGGGCGCGATCCCGGACCGCCGAGCAACTGGTCAGTGCCGACGGAGGAGGCGACCAGCGGCAGGATCGGTCCGGCCAGCGGACGCGGCGCCGGCTGACCGGGCTGCGCGCTCGCATCGGGCGTGGCAGGTTCGCTCGGCAGCGCGATCGGCGCGGAGCGGGAAGCCAAGAGGCGCGTGATTTCCCGCTCGACATAATGCGCAAGCTTGCGCGCGCCGGCCTTGGTGAAATAGACGCCGTCATAGGAACGCAGACGCCGGATCTGGCCCTCGAAGTCGGGGCCCTGTTGCAGGAAGCGTCCGGCTTCGTCGACGAAACCGTCCCAGACGTCGACATAGGTGATGCCGGCCTTGGCGGAAGCTTCGCGGTAAAGCGAATCCAGAAACAGCGTATCGGCGGTGGCCTTGGCTCCGCGCACCGCGGGCAACCCGACCCAGATGATCGGCACGCCCTTCGATTTCAGGACGGTGATCATCTCGTCGATTTTCTTGTTGTAGAGTTCGACCCAGCGATCGTCGTGGAATTCGACCACGCCGTTCGCTGCGCGGCCTCTTTCCGGCGCGACCACCTGAGGAACGTCGCCGTTGTCGGCGTCGTCGGGCGGCAGTTCGGCGTCGAGCACCTTCTCCTGGGTTTTGTCTTGAGATTTATCTTGGGGCTTGCCCGAGTCCGTCGCGTCGTCGCTCTTCGCACCGTCCGGCTTGCCACGGGCGTCCTTCTTGTCGCTCTTTTTGTCGCCCGACTTGGCGTCGGATTTTTCCGGCTCGCGTAGCGAGGTACGATCGTTCAGGCCGAGCATGACGACGATCACATCGGGCTTCTCGGCGGGAAGGATGGTTTTCGCCGCAGCCGCCCAGTCGGCCGGATCGCCCTTGGGCTGGTACCGGATCAGACCGGAGACGGTCTTGTGCCGGCGGATCACCCCCATGTCCGGTTGCTCGGCATAGGCATCCTCCAGGCCGTAAGCGAGCCAGTCGGCCATGGCGTCGCCCAGCACCAGCACATTACGCTCGGCGACGGTGTCATGTTTTTGCGGCGGCGGCGCCTTGGAATAATTCTCGATCACGCGGTTGGGCGCCTGCTGCTGGAAGGGAGCGAACAGGTCACCACCGAACCAGCCGCCGGGCCCGCGCTGCGGCATCGGTTGAGGCTGTTGCCGCGGTGGGCCGCCGAAATTGAAGAACTGTGCGGAAGCCGGAGCCGCGATCCCGATCAGCAACGCGACTGCAACGGCGACCAGCGGTCCGGTCTCCGTGAACAGGCGCAAAAAGGATCGTGTCTTTGGCATGCGGCTCGGTCGCAATGGGTCGCTCAAGCGATGATAGTAACAAAATCGGGCTGCAAACGGGCGGATAAAAGCCCGTTCCAGATGGACAAAATAGGTTACCGTTAAAGTCTATAAGCCCTGTCGTAGAGCACGATCTGGACCGACTTGGAACCGGATAACCGCCAAACCG
This sequence comes from Bradyrhizobium sp., assembly GCA_035483915.1. Lineage (GTDB taxonomy): Bacteria > Pseudomonadota > Alphaproteobacteria > Rhizobiales > Xanthobacteraceae > Bradyrhizobium. The sequence goes on along the minus strand of DATHPL010000510.1, from coordinate 9,434 downwards.
GGCTATTTACCCGTGGGAATCACTGCCCGCGCAGCCGGTCGAGCATTTCGGAAGAGGCAAACCCGTCCGCGGGCGCCCCGACCGAGGCCTGGAAGCTGCGCAGCGCCTCGCGGGTTTCGCCGCCGAGCTGGCCATCCGGAGTGCTGCGATAAAACCCGCGCTGCGCCAGCAATTGTTGCAGTTCCAGCCGCTCGGCCCGCGACAGCTCGCGTTCCTGCCGTGGCCAGGCCTGTACAAACGGCGTCCCGCCGCGCAAGCGGTCGGCGAAGTGGCCGATCGCAAGTGCATAGGCCTCCGCCGGGTTGTACTTCATGATCACGCGGAAATTCTGCAGCATCAGAAAGCCGGGTCCCTCGGCGCCCGCCGGCGCCAGCAGATAGGCCTTGTCGCTCGCCGGTGGAAATGGCTGGCCGTTGGCGCGCTTGAGACCGAGATGCTCCCACTGCGCAAACGTCATGATCTTGGACCGGTCGGCGAGCATGTAGTTGAAGTCCTTTGGAACGACGACCTCATAGCCCCAGCTCTGGCCGCTCTGCCAGCCGTCCTTTTTCAGATTGTTGGCGGTCGAGGCAATCAGATCAGCGGGATCGTCGACGACGTTACGGCGGCCATCGCCGTCCGCATCGACCGCAAAGCGCTTGAACGCGGTCGGCATGAACTGGGTCGGCCCGAAAGCACCAGCCCATGAGCCGCGCATCTGTTCCGGGCTGAGGTCGCCGTGGTGGAGGATTTCCAGCGCCGACAGAAATTCATCGCGGAAATAGTTCTGGCGGCGGCCGATGCAGGCGAGCGTTGCGGTCGATTGCAAGACGCTGCGATCGCCCATTTGCGTCGAATAATTCGATTCAATGCCCCAGATCGCCGCGATGGTATAGCGGTCGACGCCGTAGGCTTTCTCGGTCGCGTCGAATTGCGGCTTGTACTTGGCAAGGACCTCGCGGCCTTTGGCCAAGCGGTTATCGTTGACCAGGATGTCGAGATAATCCCAGACCGATTTAGTGAATTCCGGCTGCGAGTCCAGCAGGTCCATGATGCGCAGGTCGGGGGTGAGGCCCGCGGTGAAGCGCTGAAAATTCTCTTGGGAAATGTTGCGGCGTGCGGCATCCGGCCACATCGAGGCGACGCAACTGTCGAAATTTGCGGCCGCTTCACGGATGGCGCTCGCCGTCATCAGGGGATGACCGGAGGCGCCGTCCTCGCCGCTCCAGCCGCCAGTCGAGGCCGGCTGGGCCGATGGCGCGGTGCCGCTCTGATTTGATTTGCCGCCAAAAATATTGCCGAGAAAATCGAGTGGGCCACTGGCCGACTGGGCCGGCGCGGGCGCCGACCAGAGGAGCGCCGCCGCGAGCACCGCTGTGCCGCTCCATCTGTTTGGCTGCTTCGTTTGCCGCCTCATATCCATGTCCACCTGTACAGGCCGGCCTTCAGGAAGCCTCGCCACGGTTGCCAACAGCTTAACAAAAGCGAGTTTTTGGCGTTAGGGATTTGCCGAAAAAGAGCGGTCCCGGTTGGAACTGCGGGCCCAATTGGCCTTTGTTCCCGGTCGCAAACCAGCTACCAAATATCGTTTTCAATCGAGTTTCTGCAAGGCAGTGCCATCCCATGAAAATCCGCAAAGCCGTTTTTCCGGTCGCTGGTCTCGGCACCCGGGTATTGCCCGCCACCAAGGCGATGCCGAAGGAAATGCTGACCATCGTCGACAAGCCGCTGATCCAGTACGTGGTCGACGAAGCCAAGGAAGCCGGCATCGAACATTTCGTCTTTGTTACCGGCCGCAACAAGCACGTGATCGAGGATCATTTTGACCGCATGTACGAGCTTGACGCCACGCTTGAGGCGCGCGGCAAGAAGGCGGAGATGGACATTCTGGCCCGCGACCAGCCGGCGGCCGGCGCCATCAGTTTCACGCGCCAGCAGGCGCCGCTTGGACTCGGCCATGCGGTGTGGTGCGCGCGAGACATTGTCGGCGATGAGCCTTTCGCCGTGGTGCTGCCTGACGAACTCGTGCTTCATACGCCCGGATGTCTGGCGCAGATGATCGAGGCGGCAAGCAAGCTGGGCGAGAAATCGAATTTGATTGCGGTCGAAGCGGTGCCCGATCACCTTACCCACCAATATGGCATTTGCGGCGTCGGCAAACGCCAGGGCAAGGTCTTCGAGGTCGATGGAATGGTCGAAAAACCGGCGAAGGGAACGGCGCCGTCGAACCTCTCGATCACTGGGCGATATATTCTTCAGCCGGAGATATTCAAAATCCTGGAAACCCAGGAACGCGGCGCCGGCGGCGAGATTCAGCTTACCGATGCGATGATCGGTCTGGCGAAGACCCAAAAGTTCTACGGTGTCGAGTTTGCCGGCGAGCGGCACGACTGCGGCTCAAAACCCGGGTTTCTGCGCGCCAACATTGCCTTCGGCATGGCGCGCCCCGAATTGCGCGAGGGCTTGCTTGCAGAGATGAAGAAATATTCGGGGAAATGACGGCAGGATCGTCGGCTAGGCGACCAGCGACAGCTTCGGGCCAGCCGCGAGCACGGTGCGATTGCGGCCGCTCGCCTTGGCGGCATAGAGGGCTTCGTCGGCCGCTCTGACCATGGCCGTCCATTCCATATTGGCGTTCGGTACCAGGCTCGCAACGCCGATGCTGACGGTGGTGGTTGCCGTCTCACCGCACCATTGCTCGACCTTCAGGCGGATCGTCTCGGCCACGACAAGCGCTTCCGCCGGTAACAGGTCCGGCAGCAGAACGGCGAATTCCTCGCCGCCATAGCGCGCGGCGCAATCGCCGGCCCGCTTCACCGAATCCGAGATGCAAATCGCGATGCCGACCAGCACCTCGTCGCCGGCCTGATGCCCGAACGTATCATTGAAGCTCTTGAAGTGATCGGCGTCGATCATCAGAAGCGCGAGCGGCCGCTTCAGCCGCGCCGCACGCCGCCACTCGATCTCGATCGAGGCGTCGAACTTGCGGCGGTTGCGCAAGCCAGTAAGGGCGTCGGTGGTGGCAAGCTCCTCGAGCTTTTCTTCGGCCGCCGCACGGCGGCTGATCTCTCGCGCCAGAAACAAGGTGGTGCCGAGCACGAAAACGGCGAGCGCTGCCAGGATAGAGCCGATGCGCGTCGCTTCGACGCGCCACAGCCGGTAGATATCCGCCCATGGCTTGCCGACCAGGGCGACGAGCGGTCGCGTGCCGTCGCGCCAGACATAGAGGCGCGGCGAGTGGTTCGCGGAACCAACTCCTGAATAAGAGCCGCTCGGTTCGGAAAGCGCCCGCTTCACCCCCGGCAGGTCGCCGAGGTTCTTGCCGATCATATCGAGGTCGAAGGGCGTGCGCATGATCACGGTGCCGTCGCGCCGGAACACCGTGATGACGTCGTTGGGATCAAGACGCAGACGGCCGAACAGGTCGTGAAAATAGGAAAAGCGGATGGATCCAGCGACCACGCCGAGGAAGCTGCCGTCTTCGCCGGTGATGCGGCGGCTGAGCACGATGGCGTAAGCGCCGTGATGCAGCGTCGGCCGGCTGATGAACAGGCCCACATCCGCTTGATCGCGGTGAACCGTGAAATATTCCTCACCGCTGCGGTCTTCCGGCAGCGGATCGAGCGTCGAAGCATCGACGACCAGTTTTCCCTTGGAATCGAATACCTGGATCGCGCCAAAATGCCGGGCCGTCGCAGCATGGTCGAACAGGATCAGTTGCCGCAGTGGCTTATTGACCTGGTTGATCTCCGGCGCCACCATGTTGTTTGCGACCGAACGCAGCGAAAGATCGAATAGTTCGACGTTGCGGCCGATGTCGGAATCGATGCCGGAGGCAAGATTTTCGAGCGTCTGACGCGCCAGCTCTTCTTCGCTGCGCCGCATGTCGAGCATCACGCTGACGCAGACAGCCGAGAAGCCAATCACCGTAACGACAGAGGAGGCGATCAGCAGCTTTGCTGATAGCCGCCAGGGCCGGCTGGCCTTGTCTTTGCGCCGTCCAAATCCCATCACTCTGCTCCCGGAAGCATGGGAATGCGCCGCGAATGGTTGCTGTCGGCTTAAATGGGCCCGCTAAGAGCTGCAAAACGTTAATGTTTCGTTGTCGCCAGATGAACAACGGCGACCGGCGCCTTGTGCTTTGAAGGACGCGCTGAAGCGACTAAAACGACGCCTGACGTTGCCCGAATCTGTCCGGTGACGGTGCCGCCCTTGAGAGCCGCTGTGACCCATTATGACGCGCTGCGCGACTATCTGAAGCAACAGAAGCCGGCCGAATTCGTGCTGAGCTTCGACCAGATCGAGGAGATCATCGATGCAGCGTTGCCGCGTGCAGCCCATCGCGCCTCCTGGTGGGAAACGCTGCGCAGCCCTCAGGAAAAGATGCCGCAGCGCGAAGCCTGTCTTGAGGCCGGCTTTATCGCGACTAGGCTGCCCGACGGTAAAAGCGTGCGGTTCACCCGGATGAAAACCACCCGCCGTCCGCGCGAAAGCGAAGATTCGTAAGCTTTAGCTTGCCGCCTCCAGGCGGACCTCGGTCAAGAGCCGCATCGCGGCGTCCGCGTCCATCGGCTCGCCGAAGGCAAAGCCCTGGGCATATTCGCAGCCCAACTGATAAAGCTCGACCGCGTCGGAATCGGTCTCGGCGCCTTCAGCCACCACGTCCATGCCGAGGTCGTGGGCGAGCGCGATGATCGATTTGAGGATCACCGGGCGGGTGCCGCGGCTCGTGGTGCGCACAAAGGATTGGTCGATCTTGATGGTGTCGAACGGGAAGCGTTGCAGATAGGCCAGCGACGAGTGACCGGTGCCGAAATCGTCCAGCGAAAGACCCGTGCCGAGTTCGCGGATGCGCGTCAGCATCTGGGCTGCGTGCTCCGGATTTTCCATCACCAGCGATTCCGTCAATTCGAGCTTCAGCGTGCCGCGCGCCACCGACGAGCGCGACAGCACGGTGCGGATGTCGTGAATGAGATCGTGCCGCAGCAATTGGCGCGAGGAGACGTTCACGCTGGCAAAGATCGGCTCGCGCGAGCGCATCGCGCGCTGCCAGATCGCCAGTTGCCTCGCCGTGCGGTCGAGCACGAAGGTGCCGAGATCGACGATGAGGCCGATCTCCTCCGCGATGGAAATGAATTCGACCGGCGACATCCGCCCGAGCTTCGGATGATCCCAGCGCGCGAGCGCCTCGAAGCCCGCAATCGAACGGTCTTCCAGCCGCACGATCGGCTGATAGAGGATCGTGATCTCCTCGCGCTCGATCGCGCGCCGCAATTCGCTCTCCAGCGTCAGACGGTCGGTCTTTCGCGCCCGCATTGCGGGCTTGTAGACGTCGATACGATCGCCGCCGATCCGCTTGGAGTGATACATCGCAAGCTCGGCGTCCTTGATGATCTCGTCGGAGAGCTGCGACTGCGGATCGGAGAGCGCGAGCCCGATGGACGCGGTCAGGAAAATCTCGCGGTCGTTGAAGGCGATCGGCGCGCGGATGGTCTTGCGAATGGTTTCGGCGAACGCTGTGATCCGCGCGGGATCCTGTTCCGACATCAGGATCAGGCCGAATTGATCGCCGGCCAGCCGCGCCAGCGTGTCCTGCGGCTTGAGAATGCGGGTGAGGCGGCGTGCCAGCGTCAGCAGGATGGAATCGCCGACTGCGATGCCGACGGAGTCGTTGACCTGCTTGAAGCGGTCGAGGTCGATCACCATCAGCGTCGGCCGCAGGTTTGGCATGGCCTTGGCGAAATTGGCGACCGCGCCCAGGCGGTCGATGAACAGCTTGCGGTTCGGCAGCCCGGTGAGATTGTCGTGCACCGAGTCGTGCAGCATGCGCTCCTCGGCATTCTTGCTCTCGGTGACGTCGGTCAAGGTGCCGATCACGCGGGAGACCTCGCCGTCGGAGCCGACGACCGGCCGGGCTTTCAGCGCGAACCACATGAAGTGTCCGTCCGGCGTGCGCAGGCGGAAGTCCTGTACCAGGCGGCCGCGGCGCTGGTCGAGCACGCTGTCGAGCGCGGCACGGAAACGATCCTGATCGAGCGGGTGCAGCACTTCTAGCCATTTGGCCGCCGGGCCTTCCAGCGTCCCGCGCTTGAGGCCGAGCAGCGATTCCGTCTCGGGGCTGGTGAAGACCTTGTCGGAGGAGACATCCCAATCCCAGATCAGATCGCCGGATCCGGCAAGCGCCAGCGCACGGCGCTCGACGTCGGAAACGATGCCGGTTGAGGCGCCACCGCCGGCGAACGCGTGCTGCATCACGGTAAAGCCGATCAGCATCACGATCAGCACCAGGCCACCGAGCAGTGCGGGGCCGACGATGTCGTTGGTGACGCTGCCCGCAATCGTCATCCCGGCGGCGATCACCCAGACCACGAGCAGGAACCAGGTCGGGATCAACAGCACCGCGCGATCGAACCCGTGCGTGGAGAGATAGACGATCAGCGCAAAGCCGGCGACGGCGATCAGGACCAGCGACATTCGCGCGATGCCCGACGCAACCGCCGGATCGAACAACGCGAGCGCGACCAGCGAGCCCAGAAACACCAGCCAGCCGACGGTGATGTGAGAGTAGCGTACATGCCAGCGGGAAAGATTGAGGTAGGCGAACAAAAACACCAGAAGTGTGGCGGCGAGAATCGCTTCACCGCCGGCCCGCCACACCCGCTCGGCGTTGTTCGACATGTCGAGCACCTTGCCCCAGAAGCCGAAGTCGACGCCGATATAGACCAGCACCGCCCAGGCGAGCGCGGCCGCCGCCGGAAACATGATGCTGCCCTTGACCACAAACAGGATGGTGAGAACCAGGGCCAGCAATCCGGAGATGCCGATCACGATGCCCTGGTAGAGCGTGAACGAGTTGACCTTGTCCTTGTAGGCGTCGGGCTCCCACAGATAGAGCTGCGGCAATTTATCGGTACGCAACTCCGCGACATAGGTGACGACCGAACCCGGATCGAGCGTGATCCGGAAAATATCCGCCGTCGCGCTCTCCTGCCGTTCGGGACGGTCGCCGGTCGAGGGCGTGATGGTCGCGATGCGCGATAGCCCAAGATCGGGCCACAACAATCCGGACGAAACGATGCGGTAGTGGGGCGCGACAATCAGGCGGTCGAGCTGGTCGTCGGTGTTGTTGGCGAGCGCGAACACCACCCAGTTCTGGCCGCCCTCGCGGGCTCGGACTTCAATGCGGCGGACGATGCCGTCGGTGCCGGGGGCAGTCGACACCTGGATGCGATCGGTATCGCTGCGCTGATGTTCGAGGACGGCGGTCAGGTCGATCGCAGAGACGTCGCCGCGGACGCTGATGGCGTCGACAGCCCACGCCGGCGTGGCCGCAACAATCATGAGGCCCAGCGCTAACGCTGCCAGGCACCTGATCAGAGGCAATGTCGATTCTCCGCAATCAGCAGCACAGTCGCGGGGCGAGGCCTACCGCCCGATGTGCCGGATAGATGACACGAATGCGAAGGAAATCAAAGGGTTTCCGGTCTCCGATTGGTCGCGATCGTTAAAGCGCCAACACAATTTTGCCAATATGTTCGCTGGTCTCCATGCGCCGATGCGCGTCCGCTGCCTTTTCCAGCGGGAAACTGCTGTCCATCAGGGGTTTGATGCGCCCCTCACGCAATAGCGGCATCACCTTGGCCTCGATGGCTGCGACCATCGCCGCCTTATCCGCATTACTACGGGGTCTCAACGTCGAGCCGGTGTGATGCAGCCGCTTCACCATGAGCCTTGCGATGTTGGCTGATATCTTGGCGCCGCCGAGCGTCGCGATCTGAACGATTCGCCCGTCGGTTGCGGCGGCCTCGTAGTTGCGTTCGACATAGTCGCCGCCCACCATATCGAGAATGACGTTGGGGCCCTTGCCTTCCGTCATCGGCTTGACGGCGACGACGAAGTCGTCGGTCTTGTAGTTGATCGCATGATCGGCGCCGAGCTTGAGACAGGCATCGGCCTTGTCTTTCGATCCGACGGTAACGATCACCTTGGCGCCGAAAGCCTTCGCGAGCTGGATGGCCATGGTGCCGATACCGGATGAGCCGCCATGGATCAGGATGGTCTCGCCGGCTTTGAGCTGGCCGCGCTCGAACACATTGTGCCACACGGTCATCAACGTCTCCGGCGTGGCGCCGGCTTCAAGTATCGACAACGAAGCGGGCACCGCCATCGCCTGCGCATCTTGCGCGATGCAATATTGGGCGTAGCCGCCGCCGGCGACCAGCGACATCACCTTGTCGCCAAGCTTGTGCCTGTGGGCTCCCTCGCCGAGCGCGACCACTTCGCCTGCGACTTCAAGGCCGGGCAGGTCGCTCGCTCCAGGCGGCGGCGGATAAACGCCGGCGCGTTGAGCCACGTCGGGCCGGTTGACGCCGGCAGCCATCACCTTGATCAGGATTTCATTTGGCCCGGGCGTCGGCACGGCCCGCGTCTCGGGCAGAAGCACCTCCGGACCGCCGGGCTTGCTGATGCCGATGACGGTCATTTGCGAAGGGATTTTTTCCATGATTTGTCCTCGGCCAAACGCTAGAATTTTCAGAAGAAGCACTTGATTAGCCAGCGCGGGGCGGCCTTGCAACCGGTCACCGCGGCGAGGGAGCAAGACACATGGCCATCGAGGATGACGACAAGCCGAGGCGGAAAGTCAGTCACGATATCGGACAGGATCTCTCGTTGCTCTCGGTCGAGGAACTCAACGAGCGCATTTCACTGCTGACGTCCGAGATCGAACGCTTGCAGGCGGCGGCGACAAAGAAGCGTGCCTCGAAGGAGGCGGCGAACAACTTCTTCAAGTCGTGAGGAGCTTACCCTCTATCCGCAAGGGGAGAGGGTGAGACCGATTACTCGGCCAATGACCGACATGGCAAACAAACCCTAAAAAAATCTGCTCATTTACGGTTGATTAAGCTTTCTCAGGTATGACTGACGCTGTCCTCTTTGGACACCGAGTGGCTCCTGTCCACTCTGTTTGACGCCTCCCTGTTATCAACTTTAAAGCCGCCGGAAACGGCGGCTCTTTTTTTTTGCCCTTTTTCGCCGCACCTTCAGCACAAGTCTGAAGCTCTCGCGGCGTTCGCGCGAGTTTCGTGGAGGGCGTTGGAAACCATAAATTCGCTTGCGGCTGGACTCTCGCCTCCGCACGCGCAATGATTTGTTCATCATAAATATCCGGCCTTCCCGGCCGGCAGTGAACAGTGGCGTGAGGCGTTCAGAGATGTCGGACCGGTTGCACGGCGAAACCCCGCTTGTCCAGTTCAGCGAACGGCTGACCAATTCGGCTGCGTTCGGCACCCTGTTCCGGGAAGGCATGGACCTCGTCGAGGAGACCGCGGCCTATCTCGATGGCGCCGGCCGCACGGAAGCCAAGGCGCTCGAGCGTTCCGCCAGCCTGACCTACGCTACCGAAAGCATGCGCCTGACCACCCGTCTGATGCAGCTGGCCTCCTGGCTTTTGCTGC
>DATHPL010000509.1:0-3020 GCA_035483915.1 Bradyrhizobium sp. | reverse complement strand
GTGACGCTTGATCTCGCGGCCGCGGGCGAAGCGGCGCGTCCGGCAGCCCAACGGCTCGAACAGGCGTTCCAGGCGCTCCGCGCCGTCGCCTATCGCTATGCCGGAGTGCCGTCCTCGGGCGATCTGGATATCATCACCGCGGAACGGGAAAGGGTCGTTAAGGAATTGGCCGAGGTAAAGGCGTTGCCTCCAACCGATCCTGCGCTCGCCAAGATCGTCGCGGCGCTGCCGGCGCAGGTTGAAAAACTGCTAGGTTACTCCGATCAGCTGGTCAGCCTGGCCGCCTCGACGGAGGGAAATTTTGCGGCCATGGTCAATGCCGGGATCAAGCTCGGTGACGATGCCGAAGCCTTGCGCAACGAAAATCAAAGCAGCCGCAAGAGCGCTATTTCGACCGCCACCCAAATCGCCGAGGACGCCTCGAGCGCCGGCTCGATCGCCGCGGTCATGGGCGAAGTGCTTGCCGTTTTGCTGGCCGGCCTCATCACGATTTCGATCTCGACACTGATCAAGCGGATCACCCGAACGATGTCGCAGTTGGCGGCCGGTGATCTCTCCGTCGAAATTGAAGGCGCCGAGCGCGGCGACCAGATCGGTAACATGGCGCGCGCCGTCGGCATCTTCAAGGCGAATGCCATTCGGATTGCCGAGGTCGAGTCGGAGAAGAACCGCCTCGCGGCGCAGACTGAACAGGATCGCAAGGCTGGCCTGAGAGAATTGGCCTCACGGCTGGAACGCGCGGTCAAGGACATCGCCGACGGCGTGAAACAATCGGCCCAGAAAATGCACGATGGCGCCGCGACCATGAGCGGAGCTGCCGAACGGACCAAGGCCCAGTCGAGCACCGTGTCGGCCGCCTCCGAGCAGGCGTCGATCAATGTCCAGACTGTGGCCTCCGCGGCTGAGGAATTGTCGGCTTCTATTCATGAGATCGGTCAACAGGCGCAAAGCTCGGCTACCGTCGCACGCCGCGCCGCCGAGCAGGCGGGCCGGACCACGACCACGATGGAACGCTTGTCCCAGGCTGCCGACCGTATCGGTGAGGTGGTCAACCTGATCAACAACATCGCCTCACAAACCAACCTGCTGGCGCTCAACGCGACGATCGAAGCCGCGCGCGCGGGAGATGCCGGCAAGGGCTTTGCCGTCGTCGCATCGGAGGTCAAAACGCTTGCCTCTCAGACGGCGCGCGCGACGGAGGATATCGCGGCCCAGATCTCGTCAATCCAGGGCGAGACCAAGGAGGCTGCCACGGCCATCAAGGGCATCGAAACCGTCATCCTGGAAATCAACCAGATCGCGTCCTCGACCGCGAGCGCGGTCGAGGAGCAGGGGGCCGCAACTTCCGAGATTGCGCGCAACGTGCAACGTGCCGCGGCCGGCACTGATGAGGTTTCCAGCAACATCGCAGGGGTCCTCCAGGCGGCAGCGGAAACCGACGAGCATGCTCGCATTGCGCTCGAGAATTCCAACGAATTGTCCGATCAAGCGGACCGGCTCTGGCAGGCTGTCATCGGCTTTGTCGAGGACGTGAAAGCAGCCTGACGACTTGCGGCTTTGGCTAAAGGTTTCGACAGGATGCGCGGCTCTTCACGCGGTCGGTTCCTCTGATTGCTGGAATTGAACCGCGCACGCGTATGGCGCGTATGAGATAAACAAAACAATCTGAAATAGACGCGCCGCGCCTGTTGGCTTTCAGGGCATGAAATGCGCATGGAGATGTTCCATGCATGACAGCATATCTCATTGTTATTGCTGCATTCCTTCGCCACATTCTGGCCACGCATCGCCCCTTAAAGGCGGTTGGCTCTGATGCGCCGCGGGAACCCCATTGTTGAGGCCGCGGCGGGGTGATCAGCACTGATCACGTGGCCTTGATCGCATGGCGATCCTTATCCCCTAAACAACACGAAGGAAGACAGTATGCGTAGAGTCGTTGCCGCGAGTGCATTGCTATTTGCATTTGCATCGAGCGCAGAGGCGCGCACTCATCATCAACATTATCGGCACTATTCCAGCCGTCATTACCGGCACTATACCCAGGGATATGGGACTCAGGGATTTGGGTCGTCGAGCCTTGCTTTCGGGTTTGGAAACTCGAGCTACGAGAACTCGAGCTTCACGAACTCGGGTTATGAACACTCGACTTACGAGCACTCAAGCTACCGGCGCGCGCGTTCCGGAGGCCGGCCCGCCGCCTGGTGCGGATGGTATATGCGCAGTCAGGTCGGAGCCGATCCGGGTCCCCAATACAACCTCGCGCGATCCTGGGCGCACTACGGCAGCAACGCCGGCGGTCCTTCGGTGGGCACGATTGTCGTTTGGAGCCATCACGTCGGGAAGATTGTCGGTCGGGAGAACGGCCAATGGATCGTCGAGAGCGGAAATGATGGTCATGCGGTTCGAACCCGGCCGCGGTCTCTGGCCGGCGCCATCGCCTTCCGTAACGCCTACGCCTCGTTCTAGGCGTTCGGACACGCTAATCTGAAGACAAAGCCCCGCTTCATCGCGTAGATGGAGCGGGGTTTTTCTGTTTGGCCTGCGATCCAGAACCGAATTGATGGGAATGATAGCTCTATGCGCCGCACTTTGATGATCCGTGGAGGCCGCGTCTTGCGTTACGGCGCGGCTGCGCCGGAACTGCTCGATATCAGGATCGGCGACGACGGACGCATCGCCGACGTCGGGCCGTCGTTGCCTACGGGCGATGCAGAGGTTCTTTCGCTGGACGGCCAACTGGTGCTGCCGGGCCTGGTCGATATGCACCAGCATCTCGACAAGTCGCGGACCCGCGCGCTGCTCGACAATCCCTCCGGCACGCTGATGGGAGCCTCCGCCGCCTATCGCGCGCTGGCGCCTTCGATCACCAAGGAGCAGATGATCGCGCGGGCACGGGGAACGGTCGAGGCGTGCAGCGCCCACGGCACCGTCGCGATCCGCAGCCATACCAATATCGATCCGCAAACCGGCGTACGTGGCGTCGAAGCCATGGTCGAGTTGCGGGCGCAGTGCGCGGCTTT
>DATHPL010000508.1:0-4626 GCA_035483915.1 Bradyrhizobium sp. | reverse complement strand
CCAGGTGAAGGAGAGCTGGTAGTCGGTCCAGTTGCCCTTGGAGACGATCGTTACTTCGTCTTCGCCGGAGCGCTCGAACGCCAGGTTGTTGTCGCTGGCGACGTCCTCGACGACCGCAAGAGGATTGTTCGGGGAATCGATAATGCCTTCGAGGAGGGACATGCCGTCTCGACCTTGCCTTTTGTCAATTCTGATACGAGTGAACGCACGCGGCACGCCGACATGCGCCCTGATTTCGCGCCGTGGCGGTTGCTCACCCGGTGATCCAAGCGTCAGGATCAGGGCTTGCCGGGACGAAGTGATGTGATTTGCGGAATCCACGCAACGGGGGGCAGAGTCCATCCACAGCCAAAGCCGAAATCGTCCACAACTCTTCGTGCGCGTTAACTTTTGAACGAGAACAAACCGGAATCGGATTCGCAACCCGCCCAAATCGTTAACTTTTAGGCCCGTGACCGTTCCTTGGAACTGCCTGGCGGAGTCCGGCATGGCATTGATGCATCCATGCGGCCCGGCGATCGTGGCCCAGCTTGCTGCGAGCCGGTGTCTTGTTCATAGTTATCTTGGTCATCGTTGGGGCCGGGTCATCGAGGACAGGGCGATGGCTTTCGGCGCAATTGAAAAAAGCGGTTTTCAGATGTCGCAAGACGCAGTTGAGTCAAAAGGCACCGCCGAGTATCCGCGCTTCGTTAAGCCGCAGCGGGTTGCCTTCGTACAGTCGGCCTGGCATCGCGATGTCGTCGCCGAGTGCCGCGAGGCCTTCCTCGCCGAGATCGAGGCGCGTCACATCGCGCGCGGTTCGATCGATGTGTTCGAAGTGCCGGGTTCCTTCGAGATTCCGCTGCACGTGCAGTTGCTGGCCAAGACCCGGCGCTACACCGCGATCGTCGCGGCCGGGCTTGTGATCGACGATGAGTACATCGCCGAAACCGTGATCAGGGCGCTGATGGACGTGCAGCTTCGTACCGAGATCCCGGTATTCTCGGCCGTGGTGACGCCGCAGCAGTTTCGCGAGACGGCTGATGCGGATTTCCTGCGTCAACATTTCGCGGCCAAGGGAGCTGCGGTGGCGGAAGCCTGCGCCAATACGCTGCTGAGCCTCGAGCGGTTACGCGGGCAGGTCGCGGCAGGGATCGTCTAGTCCCATTCAGGTCGCGCGGCTGGCCGTTTCTGGCACAGGTTCCCGGTTAATGTTACGTCTTAACTAACAATTAAGTATGCGTTTGCGGGGCGAAAACGCGCGGCCTAGCGTCCTCTGGAATACGGCTCCTAACAACATAGGTGCGTGCCATGAGGTCGAAAATAAAAAGTGCGTTGATCGTGTCCCTTAGCGCCATTTCACTTGTGCTGGCGACCAGCGAGACGTTTGCCGCTTCGAGGTCCACGCGCGGAGCATTTGCGTCGGCTCATCGGCCAGGTACCCATTTTTCCCACCACAATCGCCGGTCTCAAGGCGACGTCGGCTGGTTTGGTGACGATGGCGCCTATTACGGACCGAATGGCGAAGAGCTTGCGCCGCCGATATCGGGCGGTGCCCGCTACAGCGATACAAATGACATTCCCTGGGATTGGGCCCATCGCTATCCGCCGGCCGTCGTGCCGTCCGCGCGGCCTTACGTGTCGAGCTGCGGCGCCGAGACCGTCACGGTTCCTGACGGCCGTGGTGGCAACGGGCAGGTCAACATCGTGAGATGCTACTGAGTTGCGTTAGTCCGATCTTCCGTCGGCGGAAAACGCGGGAAGAGTGACTGGCAAGGACCGGGACAGACCCTCAGTCGAACAGGCTTGAGACCGACTCTTCCGAAGCCGTTCGGCCGATCGCTTCGGCGATCAGCGAGCCGATCGTCAGCGTGCGGATATTGGGCGATTTGTTGACCGCTTCGGTCGGCTGGATCGAGTCGGTGATGACGAGTTCCTTCAGCCGCGAAGAGGTGATGCGCGTCACGGCGCCGCCGGACAGCACGCCGTGGGTGATATAGGCGTAGACTTCCTTGGCGCCGTTGGCGAGCAGCGCATCGGCAGCGTTCACCAGCGTGCCGCCGGAGTCGACGATGTCGTCGACCAGGATGCAGGTATAGCCCGCGACATCGCCGATCACGTTCATGACTTCCGACTCGCCGGCGCGCTCGCGGCGCTTGTCGATGATGGCGAGCGGCGCATTGATACGCTTGGCAAGCCCGCGGGCGCGCACCACGCCGCCGACGTCGGGCGATACCACCATCACATTGGTGAGGTCGAAGCGTTCGCGAATGTCGCGCACCATCACCGGCGAGGCGTAGAGATTGTCGGTTGGAATATCGAAGAAGCCCTGGATCTGCCCGGCGTGCAGATCGAGCGTCATGACGCGGTCGGCGCCGGCATGGGTGATCAGGTTCGCCACCAGCTTGGCGGAAATCGGCGTGCGCGGTCCGGCCTTGCGGTCCTGACGGGCGTAGCCGAAGTAGGGCACGACGGCAGTGATGCGGCGTGCCGACGCCCGGCGCAGCGCATCGGTGATGATCAGCAGCTCCATCAGATGGTCGTTGGCCGGAAACGACGTCGACTGGATGATGAATACGTCGGAGCCGCGGACGTTTTCCTGAATCTCGACGAAAATCTCCATGTCCGCGAAGCGGCGGACAATCGCCTTTGTCAGCGGCAGACCCAGCCAGTTGGCGATTTCCTTCGCCAGCGCCGGATTGGAGTTACCGGCGACGAGCTTGATCGAGCCGTTTTTGGCCGACATCGAGGCTTCTCCCCGCGCCTTGCTGGAGACCACATTCAGCATATCGCAATCCCCACGAAAGAGCGCGTTCCGATAAACGCGGTGATATCAAGCGGGTAGGCTGGCTGGCAACCCGTCCGCCCGGTTTTCCCGGGCTAAAATGCCGTTTTTCCGGCGGCTTTGGCTAACGGCTCGTATAGCCCTAGCTATTGGTTCGCATAGCCGAGGGCACCGATGGCGAATTCGCCCTCGCGCGGTGCCGGGCGGTCTTCGGCGCTGGCAACCGCCGGTCCGCGCCTGGAAGGGGTTGAGGGCGGCGCCGGCTGCGGCGCATCGGCCGGAGACGTTCCGTTGATCATGCCGGCCAAACCGCTGAGGCCGGCCTGGGCGATCTTGCGCAACACCAGATCGTCAGCCGAAGACCAGGCGTCGCGACCGGCCTTGCCGGCCGCCTCTTCGCCGGAAAGCCGCAAGGCGCGCTGCCGGTTCTGGTCGTAAACGTCCCAGACCCAGGCGATCGTGGTGCGTCCGTGGCTGACTTCCGCGGCGAGATAGCTTCGCACCCGGTAGGCGGCCGTACCTTCGCGGGACACAATCGACAGGCTCCGCAACTTGGATTCGCTATCCAGTATGCCGACCATCCGATCGAAGACCTGAGGTGGCGGCCCGTCGATGGACTCAAACGCCACCGTCGGACCGCTGGCGTTGCTGGCCATCGCGAAGGAATTGCTCGCAGGGCCACCGGCGCAGCCGCCGAGGCCACAGCCGATCGTGACCAGAGCCGCGGCTATCGCGGCACGCGGTACAATCCTGCAAACGCGGAACAAGATTACGGAGAGATCGCCCATCTTGACCAAAGCGATATCGTTAAAATCCATTAACGTCTAGGGCAGAGGCTTCACAACAAACAGGACTACCTCCTCGTCCTGAGAAGCGCGCTCGCGCGCATCTCGAAGGATGTAGGCCCGTCTGGGGCCTCATGGTTTGAGACGCCGCTTCGCGGCTCCTCACCATGAGGGTTTTGACAGCAGGACTAACTACGGCCGCCTTCAAGAACTATGGCGTGAACGTGGCGGCCGTAATCCGCTTCCTTGCGATGCACGGAACGGCGGTAGCTGAAAAAGCGTTCGTCGGAATAGGTATCGATGCCGGTGTCGTCGATCATGAGCACGCCGGCATTTTCGAGTCGCCTGCGGATAAAGCCGGCGAGATCGAACATCGCGTGCCCTTCGCGTGCGCCCGGTAGGAAGTAGAGTGAATTCTCTGCGTCGGCATCCATAAACCTTTCGACGAATTCGTTGCCGACTTCGTAGGATGGCTGGCGGATCAGGGGGCCGATTGCCGCCACGATGTTGGCCCGTTCGGCGCCAAGCTTCTCCATCGCTTCTACCGTCGCTTCGACAACGCCCGTCAACGCGCCCTTCCAGCCGGCATGCGCCGCACCGATCACGCGCGCTTTGGGATCGGCAAACAGGAGGGGCCCGCAGTCGGCCGCGGTGACGCCGATCGCGAGACCCTCGGTACGGGTGACGATGGCATCGGCCTTCGGACGCGTCGCCGTGTCCCACGGGTGTGATGCCACCGCAACGTCAGGGGAATGAATCTGGAACACGGTGAGGAGGTGTTCGGGCGGGACGCGCAACGTGGCGGCCATCCGGCGGCGATTTTCCATCACATGCGCAGGATTATCCCGAGAGCCGATACCGCCGTTCAGGCCGGCGTAAATCCCTTCGGAGATGCCGCCTTCGCGGCTGAAGAAAGCATGGTGCAGGCCGGGAATGGCCGACAGCAGAGGAGATTCCAGCGTCATGATGTTTCCGTGTTGGCGTCTGGTGTCTCGTCAGCGAAGCCTGCCAGCGTCGTGAGATTGGGCTCCGAGATGCCAAGCACCTTGAACAATTGTCCCATGCCGCCACGGCCGC
>DATHPL010000507.1:0-12501 GCA_035483915.1 Bradyrhizobium sp. | reverse complement strand
AAGCGGGTAAATCGACGGCGGGAGACGGGTAGTGACTGAGCAGCTTCATGCGATGACGCCTCATCATTTGCCGTTCTACATCGCCAAGCCGGGCGAGACGGATGTCCTGATGATCGTGATGGGCGTCTTCCTGGTGCTTGCCGTGCTCGGCATCGGCAACATCTACCTGCGCCTGCATTCGCTTCCGGAGCGAATGGCGCACAAGGGTCAAAAGCTGCAATTCGAGATCGTCGCCGTGCTCGGGCTGCTCGCGCTCTTCACCCACATCCACATCTTCTGGATCGCGGGGCTGCTGCTCGCCCTGGTCGATCTGCCTGATTTCACCACCCCGCTGTCGAGTATCGCGGGATCGGTAGAGAGGATAGCAGACAACGAAAATCCCCCGACCGAGTCGCCTGTCGATGAAACAGAGGTGGCTCAAGCGGTCGAACGTACCCCGCTCGCTGCTTCAAAGCCGGTGAGTGCGCCTGCGAAGGAGGTTCGCGGTCATGTTTGAGTTGATGCTCTGCTCACTATTTACCCTCGTGCCGGATTATCTGTATCGCCGCTACGGGCAGGGCAAGCGGATCGGCAAAGAGATCACATTGTTCTCGATGTGGTACGAGCTTCGGTGGGGAATTACCGGGTGCGTGATGTTGACGGTGCTGCTCATCACCTTGATCTTTTACTATCACCCGTCAACCAGCTCCGCCGCGCTGTTTTTCAGGACCGTGCCGGTTGTACCGGAAACGCCGGGGCGTGTTGCGGAAGTTAACGTGGACTTCTCTGCCCCCGTCAAGAAGGGGACGGTGCTGTTCACGCTGGACAGCTCGAAGCAACGGGCCGCGGTCGAAACTGCCAAACGGAAGATCGCCGAGGTCGATGCTCAGATGGTTGCCGCGAAGGTCGACGTGATCAAGGCAGCGGCACAGCTACAGCAGGCGAACAGCGACTACAAACAGGCCAAGGACGAACTCGACGTGAAGACCGAATTGCAGCGACGCAGTCCGGGTATCGTTCCGCAACGCGACATCGAGAAGCTGCAGGTGCTTGCCGACGGCCGGCAGGCTGCGATCGACGCCGCTGCCGCCGCCAAGCAGTCTGCCGAAGTGCAGCTATCGGCATTGCTGCCGGCGTCGAAAGCCAGCGCGGAGGCCGAGTTGGCTCAGGCCGATGTCGAACTCGACAAGACGATCATCCGCGCCGGTGTCGACGGGCGGGTCGAGCAGTTTCTGCTTCGTCCCGGCGATATCGTGAATCCGCTGATACGGCCCGCAGGTATTTTGATTCCGGAGGGAGCCGGCCAGCGTGGGCTGCAGGCAGGTTTCGGCCAGATTGAGGCCCAGGTCCTAAAGCCTGGCATGATTGCCGAAGCGGCATGCACCTCGCTGCCTTGGACGATCATTCCGATGGTCGTGACCGGCGTGCAGGACTATATTGCGGCCGGTCAATTTCGCGGCGGTGAGCAACTCATCGACGCGAGCGCGGCCAAGCCCGGGACCATCCTCGTGTTCCTCGAGCCGCTGGACAAGAATGGCCTTGCCGATGTGACGGCGGGCAGCAGTTGCATCGTCAATGCCTATACCAGCAATCACGAAGTGATCTCGTCGAAGGATACCGGCGCTTTCAAGCGATTCGCGTTGCATGCGATCGACACCGTTGGCCTGGTCCACGCCTTGTTATTGCGGATCCAGGCACTGGTGCTGCCGATAAAGACACTGGTATTGAGCGGACATTGATGGGTGCCTGAGCATACGGCGGCCGCGCTCGTGCTAACGGACCAGCCAGGCAAAAAAGTGCGAGGCGGCGTTGGCCATTGCACAATCGCCGCCCCGGCCCGCCGATCAGTACTGATACTGGTTTGGACACACGTACCGGCCGTAGCTGTCGTAGTAACAGCTGTTATATCCGCTGTTGTAGTAGGCGGCTCCGGCAGCCGCCGCTCCTACTCCTACCGCCGCGGCTCCCCAGGCGGCTCCGGGATAGTAGCCCGGCCGTCCCGCGATCGGGCGACCCGGGTAACCCGGGCGACCGTAACCCGGACGACCCGCGATGGGACCACCCGGCCGGCCCGGCCGACCCGCGATCGGGTGGCTCGGGTGAGGACGTCCCGCAAAGTGATGTCCACCACCGCCATGAACGCGCCCGCCGCCATGGAAGCCACCACCTCCGCCTCTAAAGCCGCCGCCACCACCGCGCCGGGCGAAGGCGTCATCCAATGTCGCGCAAAGCAGCACGATTGCCGCGAAAAAAGCCAGAGCATACCGCATGACATACCTCCTTGCGATTTGGTGCCAATGCTTTCGATCGAACGCGGCTTGCCAGCCATGACGCGTCGTCGAAACGAAAGAGCAAACAGCACTCGCGCAACTCTCGCTCGCTGGAAAAATCGGAATTGAGATAGATCAACGGAACTCGTGATCGTCCGGTGAATGTCGCGTGGTCGTGACCGGAGATCGGAAATGATCTTCCTGTTTTTTTGCCGCAGGCATTGCCGCGGCCTTTTTTGTGGGTTCGCTCCTGTCGTTGCGGCTGGGGCGATACCTTGGTTTGAGATATCGTGAGCGCGGGGCGGCTGACGCCGTGGCAGGCAGGCTGTGTTGCTCGGTGGCCATTGAGAGGGTTGCTGCGAGAGGGTTGCTGCGGATTTGAAGCTGGTTGGCTTTTGCTACCGATCACTACAACTTGCAGCGGGAATATTTGACGCTCATTCCCGGGATTTCCTCGAATTCCCGGGAGAGGTTGTCGTCGTCGAGGATCTTGACGTTGAACTTCATGTTTTGGTTCATGATCGAGGTGGCGCAGGCCGCCGATATCGTCAGGCTGTTGCCGTCCTGTTTCCTGGATTCAATGGTGCAGCGCCCGGCCTTGCCTCTGATGCGGCCGCTGTCGATGATAAAACCGGAACCGTAGAGGTCCGACAGTTCCGCGAACATCACCTCGCTGCCCTTTTTGGTGAAGACGAGGTTACACAAGTCGCTCTGCGAGGCCCAGGCGCCCGAAAGCTCGAAGGCGCTCGCCTGTGTCGTCGGAACGAGCAGGGCACATGTCAACACGAGGCCCGAAAGGTCGACTCGACAGAAACGAAGCATCGCTTTCTCCTTGGATGAAGTTCCTGAAAAACTTCCGTTCTTCGGGGGAAATATCCTTGATCTACATCAACAGCTGCACGCACGAGATCGTGCCGTCGCATGAGCGGAAGTCTTGCGATTCATCCGGCAAAAACGACCACCATGACCGAGCCCCAGGTCGTCAGCAGAATGTTCGAAATCGGATAGGCCGGCGTATAGCCTAGCACCACCACTGAGCTTTCGGAGCGCTCCTGGAGCGCAGCCATCGCCGCCGTCACCGTCTGTGCCCCGGTCAGGGCTCCGAGCAAAAGGATCGGGTTCATGCGCAGGATGAAATGGCCAAAGCAGAACCCGACGAGTTGCGGCAACAGCGTCACCACCATGCCGCCCAACAGCAGGCCAATGCCCGCCTCCCGCAGCGCGGAGAGGAAGATCGGGCCGGCATGAATTCCGGTAAGCCCGACAAAGGCAGCCAGCCCGAGCGAGGTCATCAGATTGATGGCGCCGTCGGGAATCCGCCCGAAGTGCGGGAACCGGGTCCGGAGATAACCGACCAGAAGCCCGGCGAGCAGCGTTCCGACGCTTGTGCTCAGCGAGATGGTGATGCCGCCGACCGAAAAGTTCACGAGAACGCCGACGAGGCCGCCGATGAAAATCGCAAGCCCCAGCACCACGAAATCGGTGCTGGTGCTGGGCGCAACGATGACCCCTATGCTTTTTGCCGCATTCTCCACGACCCGCTCGGGACCGACGACGCGGAGCAGATCGCCGCGTTGCAGGACAATGCCGGCGGCGATGGGAATCTCCTGGCCGCCGCGGCTCAGCGACCGCAAATAGAGGCCGCGCGTCCAGCTTTGCCGTGAGGCCTCCAGAAGACTCATGCCTGCAAGACCAGGATTGATCAAAAAGATTTCAGCAGCGCTCAAGGGAATGTCGAGAAGTTCTCTGTCCTCCACCTCCTCGGCGCGGGGGTCGATCCATTCCACGATGATCTGGCGCGGCGCGGACAGCGCGATCACATCGCCGGCTGCGAGGTCTAATCCGGGTTCGGCGGCGAGAATGCTCTCTCCGCGGCGAATCCGGTGAATGAACGCGCGGTGCTCGGTAATACCGGCTTCGGCGGCTGCGACGGTCTGTCCGGCGAGACGCGAATGCTCATCCAACCGATAGGCGCGCAGCTCGAACTTGCGCCAGGCGGATGCCAGGCCTGGCTTGGTGCGGGTCATGCCCAAAGCCTGCTCCAGCTTGAGCGCCTCCGTCCGCAGATCGATCTTCAGCAGCGCCGGCGCGATCAGCGTACAGAACGTGATCACGCCCGCATAGCCGAAGATGTAGCAGACCGCATCCGCCACCGCGATGTGCGAGACAAATAGCGCACGCTGCGCCTCGGGAATCGCGAGCCCGTTGACCGCGTCGGTCGCGGTTCCCATCGCGGCGCTTTGGCTGAGCGCCCCCGATAGAAGCCCCGCCGCAAATCCTGGATCCAGCCGCAGCACGGTCGAGACAGCGATGGCCGCCCCAAGACCGGTGAAGCTTACGACGATCGCCAGCAGCATCGGTTTAAGCCCATCGCGCTTCATCGACAGCACAAATTGCGGACCAACCGAATAGCCGACGCCGAACAGGAAGAGCAGAAACAGGAACGATTTGGTCATGCTGGAGACGGGTGCGTGCGAGAAGTCGCCGACCAATAATCCTGCGAAAAGCGCGCCCGTAACCGGGCCGAGGCTGAACGCTCCGATCTTGAAGCTTCCAATCCAGTAGCCCGCGGCGATTACCAGGAACAGCGCGAGCTCCGGATAGCGTACGAGAAACTGTTCCAGCCAGGTCAGCATCGCCGGCGACTGCGGCTACGTCATCAGCATGACGAGCACCATGCCCCAGATCGTGAGCAGCGTGTTTCCGACCGCGTAGGTGACAGTGTACCCGAGGCCCGGAATCTGGCTCTTGGCGCGGTCGTTGATCATGCCGAGCGAAGCTGTCGTGGTGCGCGCGCCCGAGCAGCAACCCAGCACGATCGCGTCATCGAAGCGGAACACGTATTTTCCCAGATACATCGCCAGAATCAGCGGGACAGTCGTGACCGCAACACCCCAGAGGAACAGACTGAAGCCGAGCTGCTGCAGGCCGGCGACGAACCCCGGTCCGGACGAAATGCCGACCACGGCAATGAACACGTTCAAGCCAACCGAGTTCATGAACCACACCGTGGATGATGGAATCCGTCCAAAGGTCGGACGCACTGAACGCAACCAGCCGAAGAACAGGCCCGAGATCAGCGCGCCCCCGGAGGTGGATAGCGTGAGCGGAACGCTTCCGATCTTGTAGACCACTGCGCCAATCAGCGCGCCGATTGCAATCGCTGCCCCGATAAACGCGACGTCGGCAACGTCTGTCGCGCGATCCGGCCGGCCAAGCATCTTCGTCGCGGCCGCAACATCCGGCGTCCGCCCAACAATGGTGACGATGTCACCCCGGTTCAGTTTCGTATTCGGCAGGATTGGGATGTCTGTTGCGATCGCCCCACGTGTGATCTTGCGCAGAAATACGCCGCGTGCGCCTGGCCCCTTCGCTAGCTCCTCCAGCGTCTTTCCGTCGACATCCTTGCTGGTCACATAGACATCGACACCTTCGATCGGGACCGCCAGTAGTTCGCGGTCATCGACTTCTTCCGCCTGCTCGCCGATGAGTCTGACGAGGACATCGCGCCGGCCCGCGACGGCCACGACATCGCCGGCGTGAATCACGGTATCAGTGGTCGCATCCACGATTTTCCCACCCTGCCTGATCCGCGACACGAACACCCGCTGATCGGGGATGAGCGCCTCGGCTTCCTGTACGGTTTTCCCTACGACGGGCCCCCTTTCGCGGACCCGAAATGCACGCAAATCGAACTGATGCCAGGCTGTGCCGGGACCGCCCAGCTGCTTCTTTCCGCCGTGCTTTTCCTCGTAGTCCTTGCACGCCGCTTCGAGATCGATGCCAAGCAGCGCCGGACCGAGCAGGGCCAGGACGATCGCGGAACCGACCGTGCCAAAAATATAGGTCACGGCGTAGGCGACCGGCATCGCGTCGAACAGCTTCTTGGTTTCCTCCGGCGAAAGTCCGAGGCGATTGATCGCGTCGGTCGCAAGACCCATCGAAGCCGAAATCGTCTGGGAACCGGCGTAGAGTCCGGCAGCGGATCCGACGTCGTAGCCGGCTATCTTGGCGCCGACATAGCCGGCTGCCAGGCAGAATACACAGACCACCGCGGCAAATAACGCCTGCGGCACCCCGTCTTGCGCGATGCCACGCACGAATTGCGGTCCGACGCCATAGCCGATGGCGAACAGGAACATCAGGAAGAAGGTTGGCTTGAGCGGGCCGGTAATCGTGATCCCGATCTGGCCGATGATGACCGCGGCGACGAGTGTTGCGGTGACGGCGCCCAGCCCCAGTCCTTTGTAAGTGAAGGAGCCAAAGTAGTAGCCGAAAGCCAGTGAGAGGAAGATCGCGATTTCCGGATAGCTCTTGAGCGTCTGGAAGAACCAATTGATCATGATGTCACCTGTTCATGCTGTCCCTGAGCATCAGCACGCCCGCCCGAGCACGCTGCTCATGGACGGATCGAGACCCTGCGCGAGAAGATCAGGCGATGGTTCGCCGCAAGCGTGTTGATCTATGTCAAGCTACGCGCCGCGCGCTCTGAGCGTGTGGGTCCGGCGAAAGCTGTTCGGGCACGCTGCATTGCATCGTTGCGGCCATTAGCCGGCGTGTTCATGAGATCTTTGGGCGGGAGCCTTGAGGTAAATCAAAGTCCGCCGTCGGCTTCCCTTCACCCTGCGCGATCGAGTGGGCGAAAAGAGCTTGCCTCCGTTCCAACCGACGACACCCCCGGGAGTATCAAATGGCCGATATCATGACCCTAAAGAAGTTCGAAGCGTTGAGTCCCTTCGAGATCAAGGATGAACTGATCAATCTGGCCAAGGCGAACTCGAAGCGAACGCAGACGGCGTTCCTGAATGCTGGACGAGGCAATCCGAACTGGGTAGCCACGACGCCGCGCGAAGGCTTTTTCCTGCTGGGGCAATTCGCGATTACCGAGAGCAAGCGAGTGATGGACCATCCCGCGGGGGTCGGTGGCATGCCCGAAGCGAAAGGCATTGCTGGGCGGCTCGAAGCCTGGCTCGCTAAGCATGGCGATATGCCGGGCGCCGACTTCCTTTCCAAGATGCTGCCATTTGCCGTCAAGAAATTCGGCTTCGACCCGGACGCTTTCGTCCACGAGCTTGTCGATTCGATTATCGGCGACAATTATCCGGTGCCGGACCGCATGTTGGTCCACAATGAGAGGATCGTGCACGAATACCTTATGTGGGCCATGTGCGGCGAGCCGCGGCCAGCGGGCAAGTTCGACATCTATGCGGTCGAAGGCGGTACGGCGGCGATGTGCTATCTCTTCAAGTCGCTCAAGGCCAATCGTCTGCTATTGCCGGGCGATACCATTGCGCTGGGCACGCCGATCTTTACGCCCTATACCGAAATGACGCACCTCGAGGACTATGACCTCAAGGTCGTCCAGATCAAGGCGCCGCAGGAAAACCGCTTTCAGTTCACAGACGAAGAAATCAAGAAGCTCGAAGATCCAAAGATCAAGGCCTTCTTTGTCGTCAATCCCGCCAATCCCTCGGGCATGGGGTTGAGCGGTGAGACAATCAAAAAGCTGACCAACCTGGTCAAGACCAAGCGTCCGGACCTGATGTTGTTGACCGACGACGTCTACGGAACGTTCGTGCATGGCTTCCGGTCGCTGCTCGGCGAGCTCCCGCACAACACGATCGGCGTCTATTCCTATTCAAAATATTTCGGCTGCACGGGGTGGCGGCTCGGAACTATCGCGATCCACGAAGATAACATCTTCGACAAGATGATCGCCAAGCTTCCAGACAACGTGGTGAAGGCGCTCGACAAGCGTTATGGAGCGCTCACACTTGAGCCGCGCAAGCTCAAGCTTATCGACCGCATCGTCGCCGATAGTCGCGACGTCGCATTAAACCACACTGCCGGTTTATCGCTGCCACAACAGGTGATGATGAGCCTGTTCTCGCTGTCAGAAATGATGGACGACAAGAAAGCCTATCAGGCCGCCTGCATGGAAATCGTCCACCGACGCCTTGGGGCGCTGCTCGATGGCTTGGGCCTTGCCGACAAGCTGAACCCGAACCCCAACTATGACGCCTATTACGGACTCGTCGATTTCGAGTTCTGGGCCCGGAAGAACATCGGCGACAAGGCCGTCGATTATCTGAAAAAGAACGTCCATCCGCTCGATCTGGCGTTTCGCTTGGCCGAAACTCACGGGATCGTCCTGCTGAACGGCGGTGGATTCGACGCGCCCGAATGGTCGCTCCGCGTGTCGCTCGCAAACTTGCCCGACGATGTTTACGACGATATCGGACGGGGCGTTCGCACGATCGCCAGGGGTTATCGAGACGCTTACGAAGCTTCGGCGAAGCGGGGGGCATAATCTCCCCTGTGCGGAGCTTGATCGTTGCGCCGGGGGGCTTCCGTTCGAGCGAGCGTCCCCGGCGCCTTGATTTTGATCAAAGCTCTGCTCTCCCTACGGCGTTGGTTGTCGTAGCCCTGCTTTAAAGGAGAATAAGCATGATGCGTTGCGTAAGCATGCTATTGGCACTGACAATCATGGCCGCAGCTTCTCTGCCTGCGGCCGCCCAACAGCCAGCGCCGACGCAGGCGCCCGCGCCATCACAAGCCGACCAGACGCTCTTGAAGCCGGAGCAACTCGAAGCGTTGGTTGCACCGATTGCGCTCTATCCCGATGCGCTGCTCGCCAACATGTTGGCGGCTGCGACCTATCCGCTGGAAGTGGTCGAGGCTGATCGCTGGTTCAAGGAGAACGAGAACCTCAAGGGTGACGCCCTCAAGACAGCGGTCGACAAGAAAGACTGGGACGACAGCGTCAAGGCACTGACAGCGACGCCCTCGGTACTCGACATGATGAACGACAAGCTGGACTGGACCAAGGATCTGGGCGACGCCATGCTTGCCCAGCAAGCCGATCTGATGGATGCGATCCAGCGCCTGCGCGAGAAGGCGCGAAGCAACAACAAGCTTTCGACCACGAAGGAGCAGAAGGTCACGGTCAAGCAACAGGAGAACAAGCAGGTGATCGTGATCGAGCCGACCGATCCGAACGAGATGTATGTTCCCTATTACGAGCCCGCGGCGGTCTATGGTACGTGGCCTTATGCGGATTATCCGCCCTATTATTTCGGCTATCCGTCTTATATCGGCGCCGGGGTCGTTGCGGCCGGCATCGCCTTTGGCACCGCCTGGGCGATCGGACGTTGGGGCAATTATTGGCGCGGCGGTTGCAACTGGGGCAATCGCAACGTCTTCATAAACAACCGGACCAACGTTTGGAACCACAATCCGGCGCATCGCCAGGGCGTCCGCTATAACAATGCGAACGTCCAGCAGCGATTCGGTAACAACAACATTCGCGCAGGCGCCGGCAACCGGACGGATTTCCGTGGCAAGGGCGGCCAGCAGGTGCTCAACCCCGGCGGCAACCGTGCGGGCGCCGGCGACCGCGCTAATATCGGCGATCGTGCAGGCGACCGCGCGGGCAATCGCAGCAACCGGGGAGGCGATCGTGTTGCTGACCGCGGTGGTCGTGGCAGCGGCAATCGGGCCAATAAAGCCGGTGCGGGCAATCGCTCCGCTGCGGTGAATCGGACGCGAGGAGGCGGCCACCACGTGTCGTCGGGCAGGGCGGTATCCGCGCATGGCCGCGCGCGCTCTGCCTCGGCCGGCGGTGGAGGCTTCCACGGTCGAGGCGGTGGAGGTTTCCACGGCGGAGGCGGCGGCGGCCGAGGTGGCGGTGGCCGGGGCGGCGGCCGGCGCTCCGACCTCGCGCTGAAGCACGACATTGTTCTGCTTGGTTATCTCGAGAGCGGTCTCGGTTACTACAGGTTCAGTTATCCCGGCAGCGACAAGGCCTATGTTGGCGTGATCGCGCAAGAGGTGCAGGCGGTGATGCCGGACGCCGTGACGCGCGGCGGTGACGGCTATCTCCGGGTCTACTACGAAAAGCTCGGTCTCAAATTCCGCAGCTACCACGATTGGCTTGCGAGCGGCGCACAGATCCCAGTGCGACTGGGGAGGTAAACGGGTTTCTCGGAACAGGAATCGCTTTTTTCCCTCAAGCAGTGGAAATGTCCTGCTCTATTCGGTCAATGCAGCAAGACCGGCCTGCGCGATCCGCACATCGTGCTCCGGTGTATCGAAACTCGCGCCGATTCCGCCGATCACCTGCCCATCGACCACGATCGGAAGCCCGCCCTGCATCTCGATGAAACCACGTGCGGTGATGGCTGCGGGCCGACCATGGTTGATAGCGTCCTCAAGCGCCTGACTAGGCTTCTTGAACAGCGCAGCCGTCCGGGCCTTGCCCGGCGCGAGTTCTACACTCGCAACAAAAGCAGCGTTATCCATGCGCAGCACTAAAATCGGCCAGCCGCCGTCGTCGCAGACGGCGATGACCCCGGCCAAATGGTCGCGCTCGGCTTGCGCCTGAGCGGCCGCAACCATCTTCTGAGCGGCCGCCAGGGTGAGTACTTTCTTTTCCTTGAGCTGCGCGAACGCTCCCTGCGAAGAAAGCGCGAGGGCAGTCGTGAGAAGCATAAGTCCAACCGCTTTGCGCATGAATGTTTGTCGTTTCATGTTTGCCTATGATTTCTTCGCTCAATGGTGGCGCTGGAACGGTCAACTACGAATTTCAAGCGCAACCTTCACGAAATGAGGTGGATGCAGCTTGCCCTTCGAAGCAGGGTTAGATGCGGCCCGCGAGCCAAATGTGACTCGCCGTTTCACCGAGGCTTGCGAAAATGCACGTTGCCGTTTCACTTAAGAACTTACGCAAGGCTTAAATTCGCGACGGGGTACCACTTCGCGCCGACCTCTCTAATCGATGCAAGAAGGAGACTGAACAATGAAGGAAATTTCCGAACGCAAGGCGTCCAATGGCATCATCGATGCGATCGAGGACGTCACCCCGGTCGTGCTTCGGGCGATGTCGAATACGTCCGACCCGCGGCTGCGGACCGTGATGGAAGCCTTCGTCCGGCATATGCACGCCTTCGCCTTCGAGGTGAAGCTCACCGAAGCAGAGTACGATCTCGGCGTCGATTTCCTGAACCGGATCGGAAAAGCGACGAACGACAGCAACAACGAGGGGATTTTATTTTCTGACGCGATCGGCTTCTCGACCCTGGTCTGTCTGCTGAACAATGGGAAGGCCGGTGCGACCGAGACGGCGGCGGCGCTACTGGGACCCTTCTGGCGGGCCAACTCACCGCGCACTCAGAATGGCGGCTCCATCTTGCGCTCCCCCACGCCAGGACCTGAGCTCTTCGTGGGATGCGAGATCGTGAACGTCGCCGGCAAACCGATCGAGGGCGTCGAGGTCGACGTCTGGCAAGCGTCTCCAGTCGGACTCTACGAAAACCAGGATGACACTCAGGCGGACATGAATCTGCGGGGCAAGTTCACGACCGACGCTGCGGGGCGTTTCTCGTTCAGGTCTGTGAAACCGGCTGGCTATCCCGTGCCCACGGATGGCCCGGTCGGAGATTTGTTGCGAGCCCAGAGCAGGCACCCCTACAGACCTGCGCATGTCCACTTCCTGTGCTTCAAGCCAGGGTACAAGACGCTGATCACGCAGGTATTCGTCGATGGCGACGAGCGCCTCGGAAGCGACGTGGTGTTCGGCGTAACGCGAACCCTCATCGGCGAATATCTCCGGCATGATCACGGCGAACCGCCAGCGGCCGGCGTCCACGTTCCCTGGTACACTTTGAACTATCGGTTCACGATGGAGGATGGCGAAGCCATCCTTCCCAAACCGCCGATCAAGTGAGCCGGACCATGAACTAGTCGATGCTCGATCACGTCCTGACGTCCGCAACCTGTGTAAAGCGGATATCGATGCGAGGATGTATTTCGGCTTGATCTTCGTGCAGCTTGTTTGTCAGCCGCCGTGGGGATTTATATCGTAATACGGAATCGGTTGTCCGTCTCGATACACATTTGGGTCGTTCACTCTGGCGCCGGAGCCCATACCCACTGTGTTGCCAAACGTCGTTCCGCCTATTGAAATACCATTCGGCGAGGACATCCATAGTTGCCCATGAGCTGCAACGCGATCCTTCACTCTCGCGTGATATGGTTTGGCGGCGGCCGCTTGCGCGGTCATTGCAACAACTGCCGGGACAATGAGCAGCGTGAAAATTTTGAGAGCTACTTTTGGCATTCTAATCTCCGTTGTCGGACGCCTTTTCGGCTTCGCCTAGTTGGAAATGGCGACGGAGGATGCTCGCGATAATGAACCAGAGGTGTGCGAGCTTATCGTCATGGTATGATCGCTTCACTCTTTGGTATGTAGGCC